>JAFDCR010000331.1 GCA_019312685.1 Deltaproteobacteria bacterium
ATAAAACAAAGACAATACTGCAGCGGCGGATGAAAAGCAGAACCCGGCTGAGGTCGACCTGCTGAATGGAGAGGACCCTTAATAAAACAGGCATTACCAGGTCATTGCACAGCATGGTGGAAAGGGCAATTGTGGCAACGATGACCATGCCTGTTGCGGCTGAAAGACCCCCTAAGTATATAAAAAGAGCCAAGATTTCCTGGTTTTCTGTTATAGGCAGGGCCAGAACGTAAATATCCGGAGCAACGAGTTTTTCAGGAAAAAGCAGCATGCCGGCAAAAGCTATCGGCAGGACAAAAATATTTATTGTCAAAAGGTAAAGCGGAAAGAGCCAGGCAGCTTTTCGAACATGTTCCTCATTAACGTTTTCCACCACCAGGACTTGGAATTGCCTGGGGAGGAACATAATTGCCATCATTGAAAGAAATGTCAGGGTGAACCAATTGGCATAGCCGCCAGGTAATACTTCCAGCTGCATAAGTCTCGAAGTTTCTTGATAGTGGCTTACCCAGCCAAAAAGATCAAGAGGGCCGTCAAACATTATAAATGTAATAAAAATACCGGCTGCGCTGAAAGCCAGAAGCTTGACCACAGACTCAAAGGCAATGGCAGCGACCATACCTTCATGCCGTTCAGTCGCATCGATATGGCGTGTTCCGAATAAAATGGAAAATGCAGCCATAATCATGGCTACTGAAAAGGCGTTGTCATTCCATATTGAAGATATCCTGTGCTCCTGGATCATTTCTATATCCGGATAATGGAGCATTACGGAATAGCTGGTGGAAACGGCTTTCAACTGCAGGGATATGTAAGGCATTATGCCGACTACGGCAATGATCGTTACCAGCCCGCCGATCAGGGAGCTCTTGCCATATCTTGAAGCAAGAAAGTCAGCTATTGAAGTAATACGGTAAACCTTGGCAATACGGATTATTTTTCGCAGGAGAAACCACCATAAGGCTGCCATTAGGGTCGGGCCCAGGTATATGGGCATAAATCCTATACCGGTTTCAGCCGCCCGTCCCACGCTTCCGTAAAATGTCCAGGCTGTACAGTAGACAGCAATGGAAAGTGTATAGATATATGGATTGCTGATAATGGATTTACCGCGGTCAGACCGCCAGTCGGCATAATAGGCAATTGCAAAGAGAGTTCCCAGGTAACAGAGCGAAACAAGAAGTATAATCCATTCCTGTAACATGCTGGTCAGCTATCCTTTTTATAGGTAAAGGGTAATGAGGTTTTAGGCAGCTTTTTTCTTTCTGTTACCAAGGCAATAGATAAGATAAAAAGAATCCATAACCCAAATAGATACAGATATAGTAAAGGTATGCCGAACCAGTGAACGGTTTTACTAAAAAGAGCCAGAAGAGGGTAATTCAAAAACATGCAGCCAAAGACAAACAGTACAAGTAATCTCTGGATTTTTCTTCTAACCGGTGACATTGTAAAAACTTTATCAGATAGTGAACTAAAACGTTATTATTCTATTCCATGACAATATAAACAGTTTCTTTTTACTGCCTAATTTTTTAAACTTTTTTTGCCAGCGGCAGAGCAAGCCGTAATGTGCTTTTGGCTTTATCATGTTTTTTACTCCATATATCACCACCCATGGAGTGGAGGATAACGGCCATACTTAATTCACCAACACTGTTAAGTATTTTATCTTCCAGCATAGTTTGCACAACTGCCGTCGGAATAAATTCTCCCTGCCAGATAAAATCAAAATAAACAAACCGTTTTCCGGTATGGATTTCACACAACAGCTCAGCCGGTTTTCTTTTCCGTTGGATTTTATCAGCCAGGTGGTCCAGAACAAGAATCAATCCGTAACTGTCAACTTTCAAATCCACTGAGAAATATTTTGGTGCGGTGAACCTGATTTCGCTGCTGCGAAAATGATTTGCAATAAAGCCGAATAAAATATCTGATTTTATTTCCGTCAGGTGGCTTTGGGACTGCATGAAAAGGTTGCAGGCATGATCGAGTGAATCAAAGGTTTCAGACAGGGTGAGTGATTCCTGAACGAGTACATTCTCAAAAGCACTGCGCATAACAGGTGACATCTCGGGGTGCTCAGTAAGGCTCTCAACTGCTGCCCGCAGATTTGTCATTGGCGCACGGAATTCATCAATCTTCTTAAACAGGAGGTTGTCCGGCCTGTACCAGGTTGAGACATCTTCGAAAATTATCACTATGAAGTGCTTGTGAGCAACTTTTGAAGGCAAGATACTCATGCGACAGCTGAAAAATTTTTTCTGATTGGTAGCTTCATTGATAAACTGCAGAGAAGGGTTATGTTTAGAATTGTTTTTGATCTCCTGCATCTGGTAATGCAGAAGGTCCAGGGCATGCTTAACCGGGGCTTGATGGCAGAGCCTGAATAATGATGTTCCTTTGCTGAGCAGTTTATTATCTTGATCAAATAAGTCTGCTGCTGCCTGGTTGAAGATAACTATCTTTGCTTCATGGTTGCAGACGATCACCCCATCTTTGAGTTCTTGCAATAATGTCTGCAGGAGTATCTCGCTGTCCACTTCTTGCAGGGAGTCTGTATCTGTTGCGCATTGCTTCGCTTCCGCCACTCTTTCCTCCTGGATATATAAAAGGGGCCGGATTTATCCCAGCAAAGATTTGACTTTTTCAACCAGTTCCTGGGTCGCAAAAGGTTTTGTTATGTAGTCGTTCGCCCCAAGTGCCAATCCTTTTTCCCTTTCCACGTCCCTGCCTTTGGCTGTCAGCATAATAATCTTGATATTCTGCCAGTCAGGGTTGGCCCGGAGTTCCTGACACACCTCATAACCATCTTTTCTGGGCATCATCACATCAAGGAGAATCAGGTCCGGAGCTTTATCGGCAATTACGCGCATGGCCTCTTCTCCATTGCCAACCGATTGTACTGCGTATCCTTCTTTCTTCATTAGAAATTCTAGGGAAAGCACTATATTGGGCGCATCATCAACTATAAGAATATTTTTTGCCATGACTCAGCTCCTCTAATTTCAAATGAAAGCAAGGGGGTCCTAAACAAAATTGTCCAGGAAAGCGTAATAAATCAACATGTTACAAATATAAAAAATGTTCGTTAATCGGTTGTGCTTTTTAAATGTTAAACCGGTTATACCAATGTTTTTTTAAAATATATTGTAAGGTTTAGAGGTTGAATGGTAAGAATGTTAGCTGAAACAGGGAGTTTGCGCAACAGAGTATTGTAATTGCAGGCAGTTTCCAAGCCAGGGACATCCATTGAAATCATAAAAAAAGTAACTGCAATCCGGCTAACTTTTTATGGAAAATTTTGAGCATAGAGCAGAAATTAAACATAGTAACCTTGCCGGTGTAAATGGTGATATGAAAGATGAAAATACTCCTTTTGCAGAAAGACAGAACCATGTCCGTGAAACCCTTGCCAAGAGTCAGAAACGGTTTCGCTATGCTTTCCTGACCAGCCCTGATTCAGTTGCCATTATCAGGGCGAGGGATAAGTCCTATACAGAGATAAACGAGATGTTTTCACTTTTTCTCGGTTATAAAAAAGATGAAATTATCGGTAAGTCTTTTTTGAAAATTCCGGCATGGCATGA
>JAFDCR010000332.1 GCA_019312685.1 Deltaproteobacteria bacterium
TTTACTCCTATATAGGTAACTGTCTTAAGGACCTGGAACAGTATCAGGATGCCATTGCCATTCTGGAAAAAGGTGCCGAACTCGATAACACCAGGCCTGATATCCACAACCTGCTCGGTTTTTGCCATTTTAAGCTTGAAGAATATGAGGATGCTATTACCCACTTCACTAAGACCGTTGAACTGAATCCTGCTTCGGCAATTGATTATGCCAACCTGGGGGTGAACTATCGCAGGCTTGAAAAGAATGATGAAGCAATAAAATATTTTGAGCTTGCCTTATCACTTGATCCTAATATTGAATTTGCCAGGAATAACCTGGCCCAGCTTACCGGTATGGTTTCCTGACGCATGATACGGCCGCAACTTTTTTTCAGGAAAGTTGCGGCCGTATCATATTTTCTATGAATTGCAAATTGTTGTAATCCGGAGTAATTATATCCGGTCTTTCTGCTTATTTGCTGATTCCTTTGGTAGATTGAGATCTGGGAGCAGAAAAATAATTCTGTAAACAAATTGACTGTTTATTACCTGATGATATTTTCCCCGCCTGTAATTAATAAGGTATGAAGCCACTTGTCATTGCTGCTTATTTTGATGGAAGACCGGGACACGAAAAGCAGACCCGGGGCATCTTGAATGCCTTAACTGAGTTGACTCCGATCGAAGTGATTGCAAAAGAGGTTGCTGTCGACCGATTATCATATGTAAAAAACTGGCTCACCTATATCATACCTTATAGGGGATTGATTCACGAAAAAATCCCTTATGCAGATCTTATTATAGGCACCGGGACGCACACCCACCTCTCCATGTTGAAACACCTAAAGCAGCAGCGTAAATCAACCGGCAGGACGGGACGGGTTGTAACCTGCATGACACCGGAAACCATACTGCAAAAGTTTTTTGATCTCTGCTGCATACCCATGCATGACCAGCCTGCACCCGCAGCAAATGTATTTGTCACCCAGGGCCCCCCTAATACGGTAAGGCATGGGGACAGACATCAAAATGATAAAGGGCTTATCCTCCTGGGTGGTGTAGATCCCAAGAGCCATATATGGAAATCAGATAGGATAACTGCAGATATAAGGACCATTATTGATAATAATCCGGAAAAATTATGGACCGTTTCTTCTTCGCCCCGGACACCGGATGAATCCTGTGCTGGAATGGAAGCATTAGTTAAAGAGAGACGGAATGTTGATTTTATAAGGTTTGAAAAAACCCCTTCAGGGTGGGTGGAAGAGCAGTATGCCCTGAATCAGACTGTCTGGGTTACCTCGGATTCCGTTTCTATGGTGTATGAAGCCCTGACGGCAGGATGTTCCGTTGGGGTACTGCCCGTTGAGTGGCGGCGCCCGGACAATAAATTTAACATAAGTTTGCAGTATTTAACAGAAAAGGAAATGATTGTTGATTTTCAAGCCTGGCTGGGCGGTACTCCCATGCCGGTTAATAATGGCCGGAAGTTTAATGAATCCCATCGCTGTGCCGTGGAGATCTTGAGAAGATGGTGGCCCGAGCGCTTACAGTAGTCCAGATGGTGCCTGAACTGGATTCCGGCGGGGTTGAGCGGGGCACTCTGGAGATTGGCAGGTACCTTATTCAGCACGGCCACAGATCCATAGTGATTTCAGGTGGCGGGCGCCTGGTGGGGCAGCTCGAGTCGGAGGGATCCGAACATCTGCTTTGGGAAGTTGGCAAGAAGAGTCCTATGACCTTGAGATTTGTCCCCAGGCTTAAAAAATTTCTTTCTCAACAAAAGGTCGATATACTGCACCTCCGGTCCAGGGTGCCCGCTTGGGTAGGATACCTGGCCTGGAAAAACATGCCGGAACATGCACGGCCTCGGCTTGTCACGACCTTCCATGGTTTTTATTCCGTAAACCGCTACAGTGCTGTCATGGCGAACGGAGAGAAGGTCATCGCTATCTCCGAAGTAATAAAACAACATATAATTGACAACTATAATATACCTCCAGCGCGGATTGAAATGATCCACAGAGGTTTTGATCAGGCTAAATTTACTCCCTCCTCTGTAACAGGGGAAGAGGTTGAGTATTGGGTAAAGAAGTGGAATCTGGCGGAAGAAAGACCGCCTGTTATCATGTTGCCGGGCCGACTGACCAGGTTGAAAGGGCATGATGTGTTTATAAACGCCCTTAAAATTATAGAAGATCTTCATTGGCAAGCGCTATGTGTCGGAGACTTTGATGAAAAATCAGGTTATTTCAATGAATTACAGCAAGCGCTTCGCGACCTGCAAATCAACAAAAGGGTTATGTTTGTCGGACACTGTGACAATATGCCCGTGGCATACAAGTTGTCTGATATCGTTGTTTCAGCCACTTCAACGAAGCCTGAAGCCTTTGGAAGGATAGCTGTGGAAGCACTGGCCATGGAGCGGCCGGTGATTGCTTCCGCACAGGGAGGAAGCATGGAAACCGTTCTTCCCGGGAAAACCGGCTGGCTGGTTGAACCGAAAGATCCGGGAAGCCTTGCCGATGCATTGAGAGAGGCAATTTTGCATCCGGATATTTGCAGAAAATATGGAGAATCCGGAAGAAACTGGGTGCTGGAAAATTTTACTACTGAAAAAATGTGCCATAAAACTGTTGAGCTGTATCGCTGTTTGATTTTTAAAAGTTGAGATTGTGTGGGCGGATCAAGTTTTAGTCAGACTGAGGCAGTAAACGGTAAACAGCGGCGGGAAGGAGGCCCATTTTTTCCCCCTGATTAGATATTTTATGTTTTCAAGAAATAATTTGTATGGAGGCGGGGGATAAGTCCATAACAGGTCAGGATCAATATCGTATGCATACCTTGTAGTCAAAATATCATCGTTTCCCAGAAGCAATTTTTTCAAGGGTATAAGTTCCTCTTCAGGTTTGAACCAAGAAACCAGGGAATCGATAAGACCCCCTGCACCGTCGGGTGATATGTCATTCCTTCCGTCCAGGGATATATCAAA
>JAFDCR010000333.1 GCA_019312685.1 Deltaproteobacteria bacterium
ACCTGCAGCAGATGGGTGATTTCCTCTCGGACAGGGAACGGGTCGCCGTCGAGGCGGAACGTGAACTCGCCGAACGGTTCCAGGTGAAGTTCATGGCCGGAAAGACAGGTGAAACCTTTGACGGTATCATTTCAGGAGTCACCGCCTTTGGACTCTTTGTCGAGCTTCTGGACCATTTTGTCAGCGGTGCTGTTGAGATTGCCAAGCTCAAGGGAGATTATTACCATTTTGATGAAAAAAACTATCGCCTTGTTGGTTCACACACAAACAAGATATTCCAGGTCGGGGACCTCGTCAGAGTAACGGTCGCAAGTGTTGATCTGCGGCAACGAAGGATAAATTTTGTCATGGAGGAATAATGAGAGGGTTCAAGGGGCTTCGAGGATTCAAGATTTCGAAGGAATATGCTGGATAAACAGATCACTTGAAATATACCGATAATCTAATGTTTTTTAAGTTATGTCCTTAATGCATTGTTTTTCTCTCGACCCCTTGAATCCTGGAACCCTTGGATCCTTTAAAAATGAAAATTCGAAGTACTAGCCCAGAATAGGTACAAGCATGTCTAACCCAAAAGACTCAAGCCATCTTCTTGACAACATCGCCATTGTCCTGATGGAACCCCAATATCCTGAGAATATAGGGGCTGCGGCACGGTGCGCCATGAATATGGGGATTTCACGCTTGGTAATAGTTCGGGATGAATTTCCGGACCGAGAAAAGATGTTGAAAATGGCTACCCATAAGGCAGCCCATCTCATAGACCAGCTCCAACATTTTGATAGCCTGGCCGAAGCGCTGGCGCCGTTTTCCCAGGTTGTTGGCACTACCGCCAGACTGGGCAGAAAAAGACGGATTGAAAACAGCCCGCGTTACATGCTTGATACCATTCTCCCTCTACTTACAAACAATGAAGTTGCTATACTTTTCGGTCCTGAACACCGGGGATTGACCAACGATGATCTTAAATACTGCCAGCTCACTGTCACAATACCGACAGCCGACTTTTCCTCTCTTAACCTTGCACAGGCGGTTGCAATTTTATGCTACGAACTCTTCTGGGGTATAATGTATTCAGGCAGGGACATGCAAGCCGGTCCTAAACTGGCCGATTCCCATGAACTGGAAGGCATGTACGAGCACGTGGAAAGCCTGCTGAACAGGATAGGCTTTCTCAACACCAATGATTCCACCTACTGGATGCGCAACATCAGACATTTTCTGGGACGGATCGGACTTCGCGCCAAAGAGGCCCGCATCATCCGCGGCTTCTGCCGACAGTTTCTCTGGTATCAGGAACAGCAGGAAAGGAAAAAGCAATAATCAGACTTAGTTGATTTTAGATATGGAGTTTAATATTACCGGGATCAACGTGTTGAAGAACCAACCTCACATTGTGGACCGCAATTTGTTTTATAACATTTATCATGCATTTCCAACACGTTATTGACCCCTTCCTTACTTAACTCCATCACAAATTTGTATTTTTCCTGTTGGGTAAGATTATCGCGAAGCTGCGCAATGGGGCAACAGTGATTTTCATCTCCGGAGAAAATGCAATTTAAAAGAAGTCCATACAGCAGACCTCTTGATTTATCTAGAGATTTTTGCAAGATCGAATCCATTGGACATTGTAAAAAAAATTTTCTTATTTAAAAATACACAACAATCATCAATAGCAACTATTCAAGTATTTAACTATTTAACTTTCTTTGTATTTTTAAAGGAATTAGCACTCCTGTTAAAGAACATATTGATATATCAAATAATTTATCAGTATTGAATTTTACCCATTATGATTTTTTTTGAAGAGCCTTATACACGCAGATAAATTCTTTAATATTAAACCTTAATTTCAAGCAATAAACGGGCCAGCAATTAACTTATCTGAGAATAGTTTACATTTCATACAGTTATAGAAATTATACCCCTGTCTTGAAAGAGGGGAAAATGCGGATTTGGTGATATGACCAAATATATATTGGTCATATCACCAAATGTATACTATGAAAAACAAACTGATTCTGATAGTAATGATTTTTTTGTTATTGCAGGCAGGAATGTAGTATTCTTACGAACTCAATACAATTTTTTTGTATTCCAAAAGGCAGGCTGAAACATGCCTGACAGGCCTTATTTATAAATCCGGCTCTTACAATTACTGATAATAACGAAAATACGAACCTAACAACTTATATAAAAGTTCAGATGTCAATTGGTTTTTTAAATCCATCCATCTTCCCAAGCGGACACTGAACGCATTGTGGCTTGCTCTTTTTACAGAATTCCTTGCCAAGCCTGACTATCAGGGCATGATATTCATTAAATAGGTCCACATTATCAGGGAGGGAATACTTAAAATATTCTTGGATCTCATAATAGCCGTCTTCTGGTGCAACGAGGTCATGGCGGGAAAAAATCCGGTGGGTATAGGCATCTACCACAAAAACAGGTTTGTTGCCGGCATATAAAAGGATGGAGTCAGCCGTCTCCGGGCCGATCCCTTTTACTGTCAGGATTTTTTCCCGCAGGCTCAAAGTATCATCTGCAAACATCTCACCCAGAGAACCAGAATACTCACTATTTATAAAATTAAGGAGATTCTTCAGCCGTGCCGCCTTAAGGTTGAAATAGCCGGCCGGCCTGATCTTTTCTGCCAGCAGTTCTACAGGCAGACCATGCAGCCTTTCAAATGAAAGCAGGTCTTCTTTTCTGAGGTTGTCTATTGCCCGGCTGACATTATCCCAATTGGTATTTTGGGTAAGAACCGCTCCGACCATGATTTCAAACGGGGTATCCCCCGGCCACCATTCCTGCGGTCCGAAATGGGCCAGCAGTATTTCGTAAATTTCATATACCTTATTCATCAAAGAGTTACTGACTGATGGAAACCGAGAGGCTCCAATTATACATGATCCCCTGAATAATTAATCTCGAGAAATTGCTTCTTTAAGCTCTTTTCACCGAATGAAAACTCTAAAACGTGAAATTCTGTTCAAGTTCGCGGAAATCAAGAAATTATGCGGAAACGTACATGTGGTACGTTGAGTAAATAATTTCGAAGATTGACAATGAAATTGGACTGAATTGCCGTTTTAGTCTCCCAAGCAGATGCCTATTTCGCGGGCGGTAAGCACCTTGTCATTATCCATGTCCACCCTCTTCCTCGATTTGATGGCCTCGACAATCGGAACAGCTTTCATATCCGGGGTGGCCAGGGCCACCATGTGATCAAAGGTCTCCTGCTCCACGAGGCGAACCGCGGCGGCGCCAAAGCGCAGGGCCAGAAGCCTGTCAAAAGTCGTTGGAGTACCGCCCCTCTGCAAATGGCCCAGCACAAGGGATCTGGTATCTTTCTTGGTTTTTTCCCTGATTTTCTGTGCCACCCACTCACCAACTCCTCCGAGAACCACCTCCTGTCTGCCCACCTCGCCCTCCCGGCAGAACACATCACACTCTTTTTCCTGGGCGCCCTCTGATACGACTACTATGGCATAGTCCTTGCCGTGCAGTTCATTATCAACGATCTTCTCACATACCTTATCAATATCAAAAATAATCTCAGGAATGAGAATAACATCAGCTCCTCCGGAAATCCCTGAATTCAAGGCAATCCAGCCTGACTCTCTCCCCATCACCTCCACGACCATTACCCGGTCATGTGATTTGGCGGTGGAATGCAGTTTATCCAAGGCCTCTGTTGCAGTTGAAACGGCAGTATCAAA
>JAFDCR010000334.1 GCA_019312685.1 Deltaproteobacteria bacterium
AGAAAAAAAGATAGATCTGCTATTCGGTGGTCATCGAATCAAAAAAATCGGTGATCTGTTTTTTACGTTCTGATTCCATATGGGCCATGGCCGTCCTGGGATGCTGATTGAGCACGCCGGTGACCATGTAAGGTACCGAGTAGCCCCAGTCGATTTTTTCGGCCCAAGGGAAGATTTCCTCTTCAATGCACTCGATGATCGGTCGCACCTTGAATTTAGGATTCTTGAGAAAGGAGAGCAGCAGTTCCAGAGGGCAGTTCCCCGCGCCCCGGCCGATTCCGTAAAGGGTCGCATCAAGGAAGTTGATTCCATTAATAATGGCGGCAATCGTATTGGCAAAGGCGAGCTGCTGGTTGTTATGGCAGTGGATGCCGATGGTCTTTTCCGGCATCCTCTCAAAGTACTTGACAGCCAGGGTGTCGATGTCCTCTGAGTAAAAGGCGCCGAAGGAATCCACCAGGTATATGATCGGCACCCTGCTCTTGTCCAGGTCTTCCAAGGCTTCGTTCAGATCCCGCAGGCCGACGGTGGATACGGCCATAAGGTTGATCGTGGTCTCATAGCCTTTGTCAATGCAGTGATGGGCCAGGGCAATGGCCTTGTCTATCTGGTGGACGTAACAGGCGACCCGCACCATGTCGAGCGAACTTTCGGACTTCGGAGGAATGTCATCGAAATCAATCCGGCCGATATCTGCCATGGCTGAAAGCTTTATCTTCTTTTCGGACCCGCCGATGATGCGCTGCAGGTCCTCCTCGGCACAGAACCGCCAGGGGCCGTATTCATTCCGATCAAAGGCGCTTTCCGAACTCAGATAACCGATCTCCATGTAATCGACTCCCGCCTCACTGACGGCATGATAGACTTTACTGACGAACTGATCTTCAAACAACCATTTATTCATTAAGCCACCGTCACGGACGGTGCAGTCAATAACCTTGATCTGTGGTCTGAACATATTGAACTCCTCTGTTACTTATCTTTGGATAATTTTATTAATAGAAAAAAGTCTGACTAGGCAATATGAGCAGGAATGTCAAGGGAAATCTGGCCGGAAAGGGTGCTGAAGGTATAAAATAAGCGGCAAATTGACTATTGCAGTCCGGCAGGTGCTTTCACAGCAGGTTCATGTGGTCGGTTTTGGTGCAGCGGTCCATGATCACTTCAAGGCCCGCTGCTTCGGCCTTTGCAGCGGCGTCCTCGTTTACAATTCCTTCCTGCATCCAGATATACTTGGCACCGATCGCAATTGCGTCTTCCACAATGGGTAAAACCGTCTCTGAACGGTGAAAGATATCTACCATATCCACCTGTACCGGGACCGCCTTTAGGTTCGGATAGCATGTCCGTCCAAGTATATTGTCCTGTCCGGGGTTCACCGGAATCACAGTATATCCGGCCTCCATAAGATATGTTGCAACCCGGTGACTTGGGCGGTTCGGCTTGGGGGAAAGACCGACAACGGCAATGGTTTTTGACTCATTCAGAATTCTGCGGATTGATGCAAGCTTTTCAGCTGAAAGAATGATCATAAGGAAAACTCCGGTTTGTTTTTCAGGTATTCGATAAAAAACATACTGTTGAGGGGCTCGCCGCAGACTTTCTCTAATAATTCCGCAGGAGTATAAAGGGCTCCATACCGGTAAATGTTTTCGGTCAGCCAGTTTCTTATTCTATCAAGTTTTCCCTGTACGAGTGTTTGTCTGTAATCCGGATCAAAAAGGCAATACTTATGCCATATCTGTGCTGCGGCCAGGTTGCCGATGGTGTATGTCGGGAAGTAGCCGAAACTGCCATGGGCCCAATGGATATCCTGCAGGGCCCCGTTGGCGTCTGAATCCACATCAACATCAAGGTACTCCTTGTATTTCTCATTCCAGAGAGCAGGCAAAGAAGCAGCAGCAAAAGCACCTTCCAGCACTCCTTTTTCCAATTCAAAGCGTATGAGCACATGCAGGTTATAGCTCACCTCATCCGCTTCCACCCTTATCAATCCGGGATGTACTTTGTTGATATAGACGACAAAATCGTCGAGCGGCACATCCCGGAACTGGTCGGGCAGTAATTCCTGCAGCAAAGGATAATATTTTTCCCAGAACTGGTAACTGCGGCCGATGATATTTTCCCAGAGCCTGGACTGGGATTCATGAATACCGAGGGAAACTCCTTCATCAAGCGGGGTTTCAGCATATTCTCCGGCAATATTCTGTTCGTACAGGGCATGTCCTCCTTCGTGCAGGGCGCTGAAAATGAATTCAAGCGAGTCGGGCCTGAAGCGGTTGGTTACCCTGCGGTCATTGTGTCCCAGGCTGGTGGTGAAAGGATGGGCCGAAATATCCTGTCTGCCCCTGTTGAAATCGTAGCCGATCTCTTGCAGAATTTTTTCTGAAAAACGGACCTGGTCCCTGACAGACATCGGCGGCATCCCTGCCGTAATGTCCGGGATCGGTTTCTGTTGCTGTGATAGCTTTCGCCTCAGGAGTTGACTGAGATTGTCTTTCAGGTCTGTAAAAAGCGGATCAAGTTCACTGACGGTCAGGCCTTCCTCGTAGAGGTCAAGCAGAGCATCATAAGGATGTTCTTCATATCCGAGCAGATCAGCTTTCTGTCTGCTCATGCTGATTATTTTTTCAAGCAGAGGCAGAAAAAGCCCGAAACCGTTTTTTTTACGGGCTTCGACCCAGACCGGGAGTGCCTGGGATACCAGCCTGGAAAACTCGGCGACAAATTTTTCCGGAAGCTTTGTGTTTTTGTCATATTCCCTTTTCATTACCCTGATCAGGGCCAGATCCGCGGCTGAGAGTTCTTCCGGTTTTTCAGAGAGTTCGGCAAGAATTTCACCCAGAGCGGGTGCGGTTATTTTTCGGTGGACAATGGAGCTTAAGACAGAGATCTGGCCGGCTCTTCCCTCAGAGCCGCCATGGGGCAGCATGACCTCCTGATCCCACTGAAGCAGTGCCAGGATACTGTTCAGGTCCGTCAGTTCCCTGGCTTTCAAATGCAGTTCATCAATTTTTTTCATTGTTTTTCACTGTTTTTGCAAAAAAAAATTGCCATCTTCACCTGCTGTGGTAATTTTATTCGTTTTGAAATTTAATGTTAGAAGCATAGACTATTTGAACAGGGAAAGGAACCGGCAGCAAGATGTATTTTCAAGATATTATTATGGAGCTAAACAAGTTTTGGGCTGAACAGGGCTGTATCGTCCAGCAACCGTATGATATGGAGGTGGGCGCGGGCACCTTTCATCCCGCCACCCTGCTGCGGGCTTTGGGGCCTGAGCCATGGAAAGCCGCCTATGTCCAGCCTTCCAGACGTCCGACCGATGGCCGCTATGGAGAAAATCCCAATCGGTTGCAGCATTACTACCAGTACCAGGTTGTGATTAAACCTTCACCTCTTGAAATTCAGGATATCTACCTTGAAAGTCTGAAAAGGTTCGGATTGAACCTGCTGGAGCACGATATCCGTTTTGTCGAGGATGACTGGGAGTCACCGACATTGGGAGCCTGGGGCCTGGGTTGGGAAGTATGGCTGGACGGCATGGAAATAACCCAGTTCACTTATTTCCAGCAGGCCGGCAGCCTTGATCTGCAGCCGATTACGGTTGAGATAACCTATGGGCTTGAACGTATTGCCATGTATCTGCAGAAGGTAGAAAATGTTTACCATCTAGCCTGGAATGAGGATGTCTCATACGGTGAAATTTTTCACCAGGCAGAGGTGGAGTTTTCCAGGTTTAATTTTGAAGAGGCCAATGTAGGGGCATTGATCCACTTTTTTGATACCTATGAGTCGGAAGCGCATACATTGGTGGCAAAAGGATTGATATTGCCGGCCTATGATTACTGCCTGAAATGTTCCCATACTTTTAACCTGCTTGATGCAAGAAAGGCAATAAGTGTTGCGGAGCGAACACGCTATATTGGCAGGATCAGGAATATTGCACGGCAGGTTGCCATGCAGTATACAGAGCAGAGAAAGGCAATGGGCTATCCCCTGTTGAAAAGGGAAGAGGTGCTTTAAAGAGGATTGTAAAAAAAATGAAATGGCGGAAGTGCATGGGAATCGAACCCACCCACCAGGCTGTTAACCCGGTGCACCGGATTTGAAGTCC
>JAFDCR010000335.1 GCA_019312685.1 Deltaproteobacteria bacterium
AACTCACCCAGTTTATGCCCGACCATATTTTCGGTAACAAATACCGGAATAAATTTCTTGCCGTTGTGCACTGCAAAGGTCAAGCCCACCATTTCAGGAATAATATCAGACCTTCTCGACCAGGTTTTTATCACCTTTCTTGATTTGGTCTCCTTGGCATGCAGTACTTTTTTCATGAGATGGTCGTCAACAAACGGACCTTTTTTCACAGAACGTGCCACTTTTTCTACCCCCTAAACAGTCTTATGACCTCTTTTTAACAATATCCTTGTCGGAGGGTTTCCTCCTTCTCGTTTTATAACCCTTTGTCGGGTAGCCCCATGGTGTACATGGATGCCGCCCACCGGAACTCTTGCCTTCACCGCCGCCCATGGGATGATCAACCGGATTCATGGCCACACCGCGCACATGTGGACGTTTGCCCTTCCAGCGTGTACGGCCGGCTTTTCCCAACTTCTGGCTTTCATGTTCGGGATTCCCAATCTGTCCTATACATGCCCTGCACTTCCTATGAAAACGCCTGACTTCACCGGAGGGCAGCTTCACCAGGACGTAATCGCCCTCCTTTGCCATCAACTGGGCTGATGTTCCGGCGCTTCTTACTAGCTGGTCTCCTTTACCGATTTTCATCTCAACATTATGAATAATCGTACCAAGGGGGATATTTCCCATGGCCAGACAGTTGCCTGCCTTGATATCCACATTTTCACCTGCCTCGACGATATCGCCGACTTTAATTCCGGCCGGCGACAGAATATATCTCTTTTCACCATCAGAGTAAAAAAGCAGGGCAATGTTGGCAGAACGGTTTGGATCATATTCGATGGCAGCCACTTTGGCCGGTATATCAACCTTATTCCGCTTGAAATCAATCACCCTG
The DNA here is from genome assembly GCA_019312685.1 of Deltaproteobacteria bacterium. GTDB lineage: Bacteria > Desulfobacterota > Desulfobulbia > Desulfobulbales > BM004 > BM004. The sequence goes on from JAFDCR010000335.1 coordinate 881, forward strand.
TACTTTCTTTTATGTCCTCCCCCAATATGGCGGGAGGTAACACGTCCTGTATTGTTCCTGCCGCCGGATTTACTGAGCTTCCGGACCAGACCTTTTTCAGGTCCTGCCTTGGACAATACAGGATTAACTATCGAAACGTGATTCCGTTTCCCTGGTGATGTTGGTTTATATGTTTTAATAGCCATTTGTAACCCCGATAATTTTCAACTTCTGTATTCTTTTCCCAAATTGGTTATTTAGCCGGGCGGGTTCCCGTAAAATTCCTCTGTAACCCGGCTGGGAACCTCAGCCCTCAAAAAAATCCTTATAACTCTTCAAGAAAATTGATCTTACCTTCCTTAAGTGTGATATAGGCCTTTTTCCAGTCTGGAGTGCGCCCCATATGCCGTCCAACTCTTTTCTGCTTTCCGCGAACCTTTGTAGTCCTGACGTTGGCAACTTTGACATTGAAAATCTGTTCAACGGCTTTCTTGATCTCAACCTTATTTGCGTTCCTGTCGACCTTGACTACAGCCTTGCCGTAATTTTCCTGAAGCTGGTCATTCTTTTCGGTGAGACAGGGGCCTTTGATAACACTGTATTTATTCATGACAACAACCTCTCTTCAAGTTGAACCAGGCATGGTTGAAGCAAAACCAAACGACGATGCAGCAGTATGTCATAGACATTAAGTCCGTCGGTCTGAATCACTTTAAAGCCCTGCACATTACGCGATGACCTTTCCAGGTTTTCATTACTTTCAGGAATAACGATCAAACCGTTTTCTATATCCAGCTTCTTCATGACTTCTACAAACTGCTTGGTCTTGATTTCGGCAAGATCAAAACCGTCAAGCACCACCATGTTATTCTCAGAAAACCTGGTGCTGAGAGCCATCCGCAGGCCCAGTTTCCTCACTTTCTTGGGCAGCTTGTAACTGTAGTCTTTCGGTTTGGGTCCAAATACCACGCCACCGCCCCGCCACAAAGGGGAGTTTCTGGTACCGGCACGGGCCCGGCCTGTTCCCTTCTGACGATAAGGTTTGGCACCGCCACCACGTACTTCGGTTCTGGTTTTGGTACAGGCAGTCCCGGCCCTTCGGTTGGCCAACTGCATTTTTACCACGTCATGAAGAATATGCTTTTTGACCTCAAGTCCGAAGAGGGCATCATTCAGTTCCACCTCTCCAACTTTTTTATTATCGGTATTGTATACCTCTGTTACTGCCATTTTGAGTTCTCCTCAAACAGCCGCACTAAGCGGCTAACCCTTTATTTAACATAGATTTGCAAAAGTCCCTGTCTGGCACCCGGGACAGACCCTTTAACCAGCATTATATTTTCATCGGGCCGGACATCAACAACGGTCAGATTCTTCTTGGTTGAAAGTTCATTGCCCATGCGCCCCGGCATCTTTTTGCCCTTAATAACCCTGCTGGGCCAGGCAGAACAGCCGATTGAACCCGGCCGCCGATGAAACATCGAGCCATGGGTTTTTCTGCCGCCCTTGAAACCGTGCCTCTTAATAACGCCCTGGAAGCCGCGGCCTTTGCTCCTGCCGCTGACATGGACTTCATCCCCAATTTTAACCAGCTCGGCAAGCTGAATTTCCTGGCCAAGCTCATAGGTTTCCGGATCTGAAACTCTGAATTCCTTAATGTGGTAAAATCCACCCTTAGCGGCAGCCTTGAAATGCCCCGCCTCCGGTTTATTCAGACGTGATTCCTTTTTGGGTCCAAAACCGACCTGGATGGCATTATAGCCTTCCTTGGCCTCAGTCTTTTTCTGCAGAACAACACACGGGCCTGCCTCAATAACTGTTACAGGTATAGCCTGTCCCTCTTCAGAGTAGACTCTGGTCATCCCGATTTTCTTACCCAACAATCCCATTGTATTCGGCATTGTACTGTACACTCATAATTAAGGTTTAACTGGTTAACAACCGGGGTGATTTGATCATTTCGTGCCCCAGGGAACATCATCCTGACTAAGGCAGCTTGATCTCTACATCAACACCAGCGGAAAGTTCCAGTTTCATCAGGGAGTCTATGGTCTGTTGAGTCGGCTCCAGGATATCAAGCAGACGACGGTGTGTCCGCATTTCAAACTGCTCCCTAGATTTCTTATCAACATGCGGAGAACGCAGAACACAAAACTTATTGATTGATGTAGGCATGGGAATTGGTCCAGCTACGGTGGCACCTGTTCTCTTTGCCGTCTCTACAATTTCCCTGGTGGACTGATCCAGCAGCTTATGATCATACCCTTTCAGTTTTATTCTGATTTTTTCGGTTGTAACCATGATCGTTTATGTTCCTATTCAATAATTTCGCTG
>JAFDCR010000336.1 GCA_019312685.1 Deltaproteobacteria bacterium
AAAGGGTCTCTAAATTAATTATATAGGGCAGGAACCGGAAAATTTTCAGCCTTATTTGTTTCCGGCTCCTGCCCCATCAACCATCAAGCCTTACTTCCCACCTCTCACCCCCACTTTCTATTTTTCCACTATTGTGCAATTTCCCCTTGTTGTTTTCATTCATTTCTGGTTATTTTCTCCCCTTGTTGATTGTAAACAAATGAATATTGTCTGCAGGAGGATGCTCGCAGATTTAAGTATCTTTTCAGGCAAGATTGTTTCTGATAAGTTGTTTTAAACAGGAGGAGAATAAAGATGCTGATCGAAGACTGGATGGCCTCAAAACTATTGACAATTGACGAAAATACTTCTGTCATGAGGGCCATGCGCATGATGAAAGAAAACAAGGTGCGCCGGTTACCTGTCCTTGCACATGGCAAACTGGTTGGCATGATCACGGACCGCGATTTGAAAGAAGCCTCACCCGCTAAGACAAATTCTCTTGATATTCATGAATTGAACTATCTGCTTGCTGAAATGAAAGTCAAGGAGGTTATGACCCCGAAACTGATAAGCATGAAACATGACGAGACCCTTGAAAAGGCGGCAATAGTCATGTTGCAGAATAAAATATCCGGACTGCCGATCATGGATGAAAATGGCAATCTGGTAGGACTGCTCAGCGAAACAGATGTAGTGCGCGGTTTTATTCATGCAACCGGCATTGCCGACGGAACGTTGCATTATATTATGGATCTGATTGATCAATCGGGAACCACAGCCAGTATCATAGACATCTGCCGTCAGCATGGAGCCAAGTTGATTAGTATATTGACCTCTTACGAAGACGCTCCGAAGGGGATGAAGCGGGTTGCCCTGCGTATTGCCTGCCCGGATGACCAGCAGGATTCACTGAATGAAAAAATGGCGGAAGCTGGGACAATTATCCATAGTGTTAAAGACAAGCTGCAGGATCTGCCCCAAAAACAGGATTAATAGAAGGAACTATAGCGTCAATGTCCAGACTGAAGAACAGACTCCAAGTCTCATGTGGCCATGCCCCTGAACAAATCAGTTAGAGAAGGGGAAATCAGGATCTTGCCGTCCCCATGGGTAGGAGAGGGAGACTGTACCAACATGATTAATATCAAACAGATAAAATATTTTCTGCCGTAGTTGCCAGGGAAATTCGCAAAATAGACTTGGAGCCGCAACATCAGTTTTTCTGTTAATCTTTTCTTTTGATTGATGTTTTCCCTGAAAAAGCTACCTGCGAAGTTGCAATAACAGAAGAACTTCAAAGGAGGCTTCTGGCAACTGCTGCCTTGCAGAACCGGAGTAATTAAGTATGAAAATCATAATAAACGGAATGGAAATTATAGCCCGGGAGGGTAAAACTATTCTTGAGGCGGCCGAACAGGCCGATATTTATATCCCCACACTCTGTTATGTCAGAGGAAGGAAAGCAGATAATCCCTGCGGACTCTGTATTGTTGAGGTTGAAGGTCATGAGACCCCGGTACGGGCATGTGACACCAAGATCCAGGAAGGAATGTCCATCAGTACTGATTCAGAGGTTCTGAAGGAGCAGAGGGAGGAACGTCTATCCATTCTTGCTGAAACCCATTTCGGTGATTGCAAGGCACCGTGCAATTTGACCTGCCCCGGGCAGATCAATGTGCAGGGTTATATTGCCCATGTGGCTAAGGGAGAGTATGAAGAGGCCCTGCGTCTGGTCATGGAACGCAATCCCTTCCCCTTTTCCGTCGGCAGGGTCTGTCCCCGTTTTTGTGAAACCAGGTGCCGTCGCCTCCTGATTGACGAGCCTGTTTCAATCAACCACCTTAAGCGTTTTGTGGCCGATTGGTGCATGGCCAATAAAATTGATCTAAAATTTTCCAAGGGACCGTCTACCGGGAAGAAAATAGCGGTTATAGGCGGTGGACCGGCCGGTCTTACTGCAGCCTATTTCCTGACCAGAAAAGGGCACGAGGTTACCGTTTTCGAGGCCGAGCCTGAGCTGGGCGGTATGCTGCGCTATGGTTTGCCTGAATATAAGATTCCCAAGGAAGTTCTTGATTATGAAATAAATACCATTCTGCGGTTGGGCATCAACGTGCGTCTCAGCCAGAAATGGGGCGTTGATTATACGCTGCAGGATCTGAAAGACCAGGGTTTTGCTGCCACACTTATTGCAATCGGCGCTCCTGATGATAAGCCCCTTGAAATTCCGGGCTCTTTCCTTCCCGGGGTTATTCCGGCTTCCGTGTTCCTCCGGCAGGTTAAAATGGGTGAAAAGCTTGATTTCGGCAGGCGGGCGGCTGTTATCGGCGGAAATAATATAGCCATGGAGGTGGCCCGTTCTCTGGTACGTACCGGAGTGGATGAAGTAACGATCATATATCCGAGGGCCAAGCTGGAGATGCCGGCGAATCAACGGAATATAGGTGAGGCCGAACGCGAGGACGTCCAGTTCCAGCTCATGACCACACCGGTAGAAATTAGTGCATCAAAGAGCGGTCTTGACATTGAATTGATCCGCATGAAACTTGGTGAACCTGATAAGCGGGGTATACGCCTCCCGGTGGCGGTTCCGGGATCCACCTTGCATCTGCAGGTGGACACGGTAGTGACATCCTTGGGGAAGGCGGCCAGCAATACGGGTTTTGCCGGTGGCAGTCTTGAAGATACCCTTGAAATTACACCGGCTGGGAATGTTAAGGCGAACCCCCGTACTTTTCTGACCAATCTCGATGGAATATACGCGGCAGGCGATGTAACCAGCGGGCCCCGAACCGTTATACAGACAGTGGTGGCTGCCCGAAGATCGGCGGAAAATATCCATGCCGAAATCATGGGTTTGCCGAAAGAATCGGAGGGCCGTTTTAACTTTACCCGAGGTAAATCCTTTGATGATGTCGACTTACGTAATTTTGATGGAGTTGCCACCAAGCTTCGGGAAAAAATGCCGGAACGTTTGTCGGAAAGAGCTGTCCAGGATTTTGACGAAGTAAAGCTGGGATTCAGCGAAAAGATGGCCAGGAAGGAAGCGGAACGCTGTCTATCATGCGGCTGCACGGCTTTTGACCGCTGTAACCTGAAAGATTTATGTATAGCTGAAAATATCAACCTCAAAAAGACCGGCATGGGCAAAGTGCCGGCTTATGATAGGGATTCCTCCCATCCGGCAATTGTTGTAGATCTCAACAAGTGCATATTCTGCCAGCGATGCATCAACTCATGCGAGTATGAGGCCTTGGACCTTTCAGCCTCAGGTTTTGACGAGAAGGGCCGCCCCATTGGCATCTCTCTGCGGTTCAACGAAAATTGCGTATCCTGCGGTAAGTGCGTTGATAACTGCTCCACCGGCGCACTGAACAAAAAGGAGCAGATTGTCCCAATAGTCAATGAAGAGTTTCAAAAGGTGCCCACAACCTGTCCTTATTGTGGAACGGGCTGTCAGCTTGAGCTGAATGTAAAGGGCAACACCCTGATGGAGGTGACCTCAGATCCGGATCAGTTGCCCAACTATGGCGATATTTGCGTGAAAGGGAGATTCGGTCATTCCTTTATCAGCCATCCGGACAGGCTTACCACTCCCCTTGTCCGACGGCAGAAGGGCGGTCCATTGGAGCCGGCAAGCTGGGAGGAGGCCCTGGACATCGTGGTCGGCACCTTCCGTTGTGTGCTCGGCGACAGCGGCCCGGATGCCTTGGCAGGTCTTTCTTCAGCCCGTTGCACTGTGGAAGAAAATTATGCCTTTCAGAAATTTTTCCGCCTACGCATCGGAACCAACAATGTTGACCACTGTGCCCGCTACTGACACAGCCCCACGGTGACCGGTCTGGTCACCATGCTGGGTTCAGGGGCAATGAGCAATGATATTGAAGGTATTGCGGATAGCGATGTAATGCTGGTTATCGGTTCAAACACCACGGAAACCCACCCGGTAATCGGTCTGCGGATGCAGCAGGCCGCCAAAGAGCATGGGGCCCGCATCATTGTTGCAGATCCACGCCGGATCAAGCTTGTTGATAATGCCTGTTTGTGGCTCAATCAAAAGCCGGGGACTGACATAGCGCTCGTAAATGCCCTCTGTCATGTCATTGTGCGTGATGATCTGGTTGATCTGGATTTCATCAAGGAAAGGACGGAAAATTTCGAGGCCTTTGCCGCATCGGTTGCAGAGTGTACCCCGGAATGGGCCGAGAAAATCACGGGGGTACCGGCTGCGGATATAGAAAAAGCCGCAAATATTTATGGTACCGCCGACCGGGCCGCCATTTTTTATACCATGGGCATTACCAAGCATACATGCGGGACCGACAATGTCAGGGCATTGGCTAATCTAGCGCTTGTGACCGGCAACCTGGGCAAGCGCAGTGCAGGTCTCAATCCGCTGCGCGGGCAGAATAATGTCCAGGGTGCCAGTGATATGGGATGCCTCCCCATATTTTTTCCCGGCTATCAGCGGGTTGATGATGATGCGGCAAGGGCACGTTTTGAAGAATTGTGGGGCGGCCCCCTGCCGTCCAAACCCGGTCTGACCGCAACAGAAATGACTCAGGCCATGATAGAAGGCCGCATTGAGGCCTTGTGGATCATGGGAGAGAATCCGGTAATAAGCGACCCGAATTCCAACCATGCGCGCAAGGCCCTTGAAAATGTCAATTTCCTGGTTGTCCAGGACATTTTTCTGACTGAAACCGCAGAACTTGCCGATGTGGTTCTGCCGGCTGCTGTTTTTGCGGAAAAGGAAGGGACTTTCACCAATACGGAACGACGGGTACAACGGGTCAGGCAGGCGTTGCAGCCGCCGAAGGGTGCTCTTGATGATCTGACGATTATTCAATTAATTTCTTCCAGAATGGATTATGGCCAGGAATTAATTCCTTATCATTCATTGCCGGGCCGCCAAAGAAATCTAACGGCAAAGGCCGAGGAAGTCTTCAATGAAATAAGTCAGGCATGGCCTGCCCTTGCCGGTATTAACTACAGGCGTCTTGAAAACAGCGGCATACAATGGCCCTGCCCCAGCGCTGATCACCCCGGCACTTCCATATTGTTTGAGGATGGATTTCCCATCGGTCGGGCGGGTTTCATGCCTGTTTCCTGGAAGGGATCGGAAGAGCTGCCAGATGCCGAATATCCATTTATTCTGACTACCGGCAGGGTTCTCTACCAATACCATACCGGCACCATGACCCGCCGCTCCAAGGTCCTGGAAACAGCTGACCAAGGACCTTTCATTGAAATAAATCCCAGTGATGCCGAGGCCCTGCATATTGAGGATGGGGTGCAGGTACGCGTAATATCTCGCCGGGGTAAGATCATGCTCCCTGCTCGGGTTACCTCGGGAATAAGTCCCGGCGTAACGTTTATTCCTTTTCATTATAAGGAGGCGGCAGCCAATCTGCTTACCAATGATGCTCTGGATCCTATCTCAAAAATTCCGGAGGCCAAGGTCTGCGCAATAAGGATTGAGGCGGCAGCCACGGGTTCCTGATAAGTAACTGAACCATTTAACAGGCTGCACAGGATGGAGAGATTCATTCTGTGCAGCCTGTTTTTTTCTGTCTGGCAGGTTTCCAACCGATCCAGGTTGCTGTTTCAGCTGAAAGGAAATGCAAGGATATTCAATACGTATTCAATTGTCTTCAGGCAGTGAATAGGTATTTCTACTTGCTTTTATTTGTCTGTTATATTATATATATCGGGAGTAATGTGGAAAAATTGATCGTTATTTCACAATGCTTTGACATGACAGTTCGTTTATCCGGATTGCAGCGCTATTCTTCAAATTTATTTACAGGACTGAATTGCTGTATATCCATCATGGAAATCCTATTCTGGAGACCCCGCAGGTAATATGGAAGCAGAAAGTATAGCAAAGCTGGAATCCGTTTATTCCCGCTATATCGAACAGGAGGGCAATGCCATCTCAATTCTCCAGGGTATCCAGGATGCGTTCGGCTATATCCCGGAAAAAGCGGTCGGCTGGTTTTCGGCTAAGAGCGGTATCCCTGAAAGCAAGTTTTTCGGAATTGTTACTTTCTATGCCCAGTTTTACCTGAAACCGCGTGGTAAAAACGTGGTAACCACCTGTTGCGGTACAGTCTGTCATGTCAAAGGAGGGCACCGGGTCCAATTTCAGATACACGAGGAGCTTGGACTGCCACTCGATGAAGATACTACCAGAGACGGACTGATCACCATTGAAAGGGTTGCCTGCCTCGGGGCCTGCAGCCTGGCGCCGGTCGTGGTGATCAATGACAAGGTGCAGGGCCGCATGACCCCTGACAAGATGGTCAGGCAGCTCCGTAAACTGCGGGAGAAGAAACCATGAGCCGGGAGATCATTGTCAATGTCTGCATGGATACAGGTGGTATCGCCTCAGGCAGCCTTGAGGTCATGCAGGCTTTTGAGGATGAATTTAAGAGGATGGGCCTGACCGCCAGTGTTGAAAAGCACTGCAAACTTCACCGGGTCGGGTGTTTTGGCTTCTGTGCCCGGGATGTGCTGGTCAATGTCACCGTTGACGGAGTATGTACCACATACCAGTATATTAAGCCTGATATGGTGGAAAGGCTGGTCAAGGAACATATCCTTGAAGATAACCCGGTAAGTGAATGGCAGGTGGATGAGGAGTATGAAGAGTTTTACCGTCTGCAGAAACGGGTGGTGTTGGCCAACAACAGCAAAATCGATCCGGAGAATATCCAGGAATATATCGATATCGGCGGCTACGGAGCCATCAAAAAGATATTGAAGGGAATGTCGTCGACCGAGGTAATCGAATGTGTCAAGGCATCCGGCCTGCGGGGACGGGGTGGAGCCGGTTTTCCCACCGGCCTCAAATGTGAAATTTGTGCCCGGCATAAGGAACCTGTAAGGTACCTTATCTGTAATGCGGATGAAGGCGATCCCGGAGCATTCATGGACCGTTCGGTAATCGAAGGAAATCCACACTCCTTAATCGAGGGAATGAGCATAGGTGCTTACGCTATTGGGGCCCATACAGGATATGTCTATATCCGGGCCGAATACCCGCTTGCCGTTGAACGACTTAACATAGCCCTGCAGCAGGCCAGGGACAAAGGTTTCCTTGGCAATGGCATCCACGGCTCCGGTTTTGATTTTGAGATCAAGGTGAAACTGGGGGCAGGGGCTTTTGTCTGTGGCGAGGAAACGGCCCTGATCGCCTCCATTGAGGGAGAACGCGGCATGCCGCGGGCCAAACCGCCCTATCCGGCTGACAAGGGCTTATGGGGCAAACCTACAATCATCAATAACGTTGAAACCTGGGCAAATCTGCCGCCGATCATTAACAACGGCGCCGAGTGGTATGCGTCCATCGGTTCGGAAAACTCCAAGGGCACCAAGGTCTTCGCCCTGACAGGTAAGATCAAGAATACCGGCCTTATCGAAGTGCCTATGGGTATATCGCTGCGCGATATCATTTTTGAAATAGGAGGCGGCATAGCAGGCGGCAGGCTCATGAAGGCGGTCCAGACCGGCGGACCTTCCGGTGGTTGTATTCCCCAGGCCCACATTGATATGAATGTTGACTATGACAACCTGGTGAAAGTCGGCTCCATGATGGGGTCCGGCGGCATGGTGGTCCTGGATGAAACCGACTGCATGGTTAATATCTCCCGTTATTTTCTGGAGTTTACCCAGGCGGAATCATGCGGCAAATGCACCCCCTGCAGGATCGGCACCAAGAGGCTTCTGGAAATCCTGACCCGCATTACAGCGGGTGAGGGGAAAAAAGGAGACATTGATCTGCTGCTGGACCTTGCCAGTGACGTCAAGGAAACAAGCCTCTGCGGCCTGGGAATGTCGGCCCCCAATCCGGTTTTGAGTACCATCAAGTATTTCCGCCATGAATATGAGGCGCATATCCATGATAAAAGGTGTCCGGCCAAGGTCTGCAGGAAACTGCTTACCTTTTTTATCCGCGAAGATCTGTGTACCGGTTGCGGCGTCTGTCTGAAAAGCTGCCCGGCCGGGGCTGTCAGCGGGACAAAGAAGAATCCGCACCGTATAGATACATCCGTCTGCATCAAGTGCGGCGCCTGTTATGATGTGTGTAAATTCAAGGCGGTACTCAAGGAGTAGGCAATGATCAACCTTACCATTGACGAGAGAGAGGTCAGCGTTCCTGAGGGGAGCACCGTACTGGAGGCAGCACGGGAACTTGATATCCAGATTCCAACCCTCTGTTATGA
>JAFDCR010000337.1 GCA_019312685.1 Deltaproteobacteria bacterium
ATACCGCTGTCCTCCTTTCACCAGATGTTGGCAGGAGGCCGCCGTCAACCTCTGCTAGCCGGTCAAACCGGATGGGACAGCCGTCGCAGTACTCCTCTGCCCGGACTTCTGCCCGGAACACTTCAAAGCTTTCAATAGCTGTCAGCTCCGCCCCGTTTTCCATTTTCTCGGGATAGGTCCAATGCAGGGTTACGCCGTTTTCATCAAGAATATAATGCAGATCGCTGATGGCAACAGGTACCAGCATTTGCGGCGGCACCAATGGAGCCTTCTTGCCGCACCCGGATATCAGTGTCAATATCAGAAATACAATTGCGGCTGTAAGGCTGCGGCAGTTGGACAACATTACTCAATTCCCAGATCGGTTTCAGCTTTCTCCAACGACTTTTTCACCTGGGCAATTGCAGTACCGCCATACGTATCCCGGCTGTTGACAGAACCTCCGGACTCCAGGACCACAAAAACATCCTCCGAAATTTCAGGGTGGAAGTCCTGTAATTCTTCCAGCGTCAGATCGGTCAATTCCTTGGAGCTTTCAATGCTGTATGCCACCGCCTTTCCTACAATGGCATGAGCCTGCCGGAAGGGAATATTCTTCCGCACCAGATATTCCGCCAGATCGGTTGCAGTCATAAAACCTGTATCCGTGGCCTGATGTAAGGTTTCCCGGTCAAAGGAAAGTCCGGTCAGGACCTCTGCCATAACCGTTAAAGACTGGCTCACAGTATCAACCGTATCGAAGACAGGCTCCTTGTCTTCCTGCAGGTCCCGGTTATAGGTCAGGGGCAACCCCTTGAGCAGAGTCATGACAGCCACGAGATTTCCTGTTACCCGGCCGCTTTTTCCCCGGATCAATTCCGGCATATCGGGATTTTTTTTCTGCGGCATTATGCTGCTTCCCGTACAATACCGGTCTGCGATCTCGGCAAATCCGAATTCCTGGCTTGTCCAGAGTATCAGTTCTTCCGAAAATCGGCTCAAATGTACCTGGATAAGGCCGCAGGCTGCCAGAAACTCAACAATGAAATCCCGGTCGCTCACAGCATCCATGGAGTTTGCGCTGATCTCAGGAAAGCCGAGTTCCCTGGCAACAAAATCCCGGTCAATAGGAAGGCTTGTGCCTGCCAAAGCTGCGCTGCCGAGAGGCAAGACATTTATCCGCTTCAAACAATCCGACAGCCGTTCCTTGTCCCGTTTAAACATCTCAAAGTACGCCAGGAGATGATGGGAAAGCAGAACAGGCTGGGCCCGCTGCAGGTGTGTATATCCGGGCATGATACAGCCAAGATATTCCCGGGCCAGCAGTACGAATCCTTTCTGCAGGTTTTCAAGGAGACCGATGAGCTGCCGACTTACCTCCCGCAGATAAAGGCGTATATCGAGCGCCACCTGGTCATTCCGGCTCCGGGCCGTATGGAGTTTTTCGCCGGCACTGCCGACTTTCTCCACCAGGGCCTTTTCAATATTCATATGTATATCTTCCAGTTCAGGCCGGAAGACAAACGTATTGGACTCGATTTCAGACTCTATTTCCGTCAGGCCGCCGAGTATCTGCTCAAGCTCGCTGTCGCTGATCAAGCCCACGTTGGCCAACATTTTTGCATGGGCCTTGCTGCCGGCAATATCATGCCGGTAGAGCCGCAGATCAAAGTGGATGGAGGCACTGAATGTTTCGGCGGTCGCTGCGGTCTGCTCCGTAAACCGGCCACCCCACGGCTTTTTGCTCAATTCTTTGTTCTTCATTTTTTCATTAAAGCCTCAATCTGTAACCGCAGGGCATTCAGCTTTATAAAGCCGGCCGCATCCGCCTGGTTATAAACCTCATCCTCTTCAAAAGTTGCAAAGCTTTCCTGGTAAAGCGACTGGTCAGACTTGCGGCCGACAGGCATACAACTTCCCTTATACAGCTTCAGCCGGACCGTGCCGTTCACTGTTGCCTGGGTCTCGTCCATGGTTTTCTGCAGCAGCCGCATTTCCGGCGAGAACCAGAAACCGTTATAGACCAATTCCGAATACCGGGAAACCAGGCTGTCCCGGATGCGCATGACCTCCCGGTCCAAGGTTATTGTCTCCAGGTCCCGGTGTGCCGTCCTTAAAATCGTGCCGCCGGGAGTTTCATAGACCCCCCGCGACTTCATGCCGACAAAACGATTCTCTACCATATCCAGCCGGCCGATGCCGTTCTCGCCGCCCAGCCGGTTCAACTCCGTGAACAAAGCTGCCGGGGAAAGCTTCTCACCATTGATGGCCACGGGATTGCCCTGGATGAATTCAATTTCAATATAGGTCGGGGAATCCGGGGCCGCCTCAGGCGCTGTTGTCATTTTAAACATGGCTGGATCCGGTTCATTCCAGGGATCTTCAAGGATGCCGCCCTCAAAGCTGATATGGAGCAGATTCTCGTCCGAACTGTATGGTTTTTCCTTGGTAACCGGAACCGGTATGCCGTGCTCTTCGGCATAGGCCACCAGTTTGGTCCTGGAGTTGAGATCCCAGATACGCCATGGAGCAATAATGGTCAGTTTCGGATTCAAGGCCATGTAGGTCAGCTCAAAACGCACCTGGTCATTTCCCTTGCCCGTGGCCCCGTGGCTGACCGCGTCGGCCCCTTCGGTTTCGGCGATCTTGACCTGCTCCCGGGCAATAAGCGGCCGGGCCAGCGATGTCCCCAGAAGATAGGAACCCTCATATATGGCATTGGCCCGGAAGGCCGGGAAAATATATTCCCTGACAAATGTCTCTTTCAAATCAGTGATGATAACCTTCTCAGCCCCGGTTGTCAGGCCCTTTTCCCGGACTGCATCCCAGTCCTCATCCTGGCCGAGATCGGCGGCAAAGGCAATTACGGGACATTGGTAGTTTTCCTGAAGCCACTTCAGGATCACTGAGGTATCGAGCCCTCCGGAATAAGCCAATACTATTTTATTTACCGACATTGTAATGCTCCACTAACAATAAACTGCATGCATGAAGTGATTAGTTTTTTAAAATCTCTTTCTATGCCTATTCACACAGGCCAAGACAGGTGCAGATACGAGGAGCAGAATGTTCGGCCATATTAAGAATATGCCGAATATGCTGCGACAAAGTAGATGCGCTGTATCGGCCTGTGTCAGACTCTAACCAATGTGTTTCTCCAATATAGCCTTATGAATATGAAGCTTATTCTCAGCCTGATCAAAGGCAACACACTGGTTTCCTTCCAGCACCCCGGCGGAAATCTCCTCTCCCCGGTGGGCGGGCAGGCAGTGCAGGACAATACTGTCTGATTTGGCATGGCTCAGAAGCTGTTCATCAACCTGGAAGCCCTGAAACACCTTCTCTCTTTCCTGCTGTTCGCTTTCCTGTCCCATACTGGCCCAGACATCGGTATTTATCACATCAGCATTCCGGACTGCCTCAACCGGATCGTGTACCACCGTGATCAACCCCTCTGCTTCCTGCTGTGCCGCCTGCAGAACCTCCTGTTGGGGAGTATAGCCCTGTGGGCAGGCCAGGACCAACTGAAAACGCATTCGGGCGGCAGCCTGAACCCATGAATTTGCCATATTGTTCCCATCTCCAATCCAGGTGACTTTCAAACCATCCATGGAACCTTTCTTTTCAATAACCGTCATTACATCACTTAATATCTGGCATGGATGAAAGAGATCCGTCAGGGCGTTTATCACCGGAATAGTTGCATAGCGTGCCAGCTCTGCTACCACTTCCTGACCATAGGTTCTGACGACCAGACCGTCCACATAGCGCGACATTACCCGGGCCGTATCTTTCAGCGGTTCACTCCTGGCTAACTGGGTCTCTTTTGCTGACAGGAAGATGACTTGGCCGCCAAGGCCGTACATGGCTCCCTCGAAAGAAACCCTTGTCCGGGTTGAGGCTTTTTCAAAAATCATGGCAATGGTCTTGCCGGTAAGCAGGGTATGTCGTGTGCCTGCCGCAGCCTCCTGCTTCAATTCATTTGCCCTGCGAATGTAAGCGTACAGCTCATCTCCCGTAAAGTCACGGAGCTGCAATAAGTGTTTTGCCATGGTTCTACTCTCAGAAATAGTTAAGGCCCAATTCCCGCCAAAACAGTTGAACCAAGAGACGGACAAATTGAGCCAAATATTGAAAATTATACCTGTCTGAAAGGGCTCTTTTTACCCGTAAATGAACATTATATCAATAAATTTTTATGTATGACCGTGCGGGAACCGGTGCTGTATTTTTTTAAAGCTCAGGTAAGTTCAGAAAAAAGCTGATCCAGTTCCCTGATCAGGATATCGATCTCTTCGCGGCTGACTACCAACGGCGGGATGAACCTGAGGACCTCGTTACCGGCAAAGTTAATGAGAATACCGCGCCCGAAGAGCTCCTGCACTATTTCCTGTCCTTTTTCTTTCCCCTCATCGGTTAACACCAGCCCCTGGAGCAGGCCGAGACCCCGCTGGCCCCTGGCCAGTTTCGGATATCCGGCAGCCAATTCCGCCAGTTTCTCCGCCAGGTAGTTTCCCTTGCTTTTTACCGCATCAAGGAAGCCGTCTGCCAGCATAACCTTAAGGGTCGCAACCGCGGCTGCTGCTGATACAGGATTGCCGCCGAATGTGGAGGCATGGGACCCCACTGTAAAAGCTGCGGCAATTTTCTCCGTTGTCAGCATGGCGCCGATCGGAAGACCGTTCGCCAGGGCCTTGGCAGAGGTAAGAATATCAGGCACAACCCCCATCTGCTCATAAGCAAAAAGGGACCCTGTCCTGCCGATACCCGTCTGCACCTCGTCAAAAATCAGCAGCAGATCATGGGCATCACAGAACTGTCGGATCTGCTGCAGGTATTCTCTGCCCAAGGGCCTGACACCGCTTTCACCCTGCAGTGGTTCACAGAGAATGGCGCAGGTCTGGGGACCGATCAACTTTTCCAGCCCCCTGATGTCCCCGAACTCGGCATGCTGAAAACCCGCAGGCAGCGGTTCAAAACCCTTATGGAATTTCGGCTGCCCTGTAGCGGCAACCGTTGCCAGCGTGCGTCCATGAAAGGAGCCGGAGAGGGAAATAATCTCAAATCGATTCTCACCGCTGTAAATACGCGCCAGCTTTATAGCAGCTTCATTAGCCTCAGCCCCGCTGTTGCCGAAGAAAACCCGTTCGGCAAAAGAATTCTGTACTAGAAGTTCGGCGAGCTCTGTCTGCGGTCTGGTATGGAACAGGTTTGAGACATGGAGCAATCGGCCGGCCTGTTCACAGATTGCCCTGGTAACCTCCGGATGGCAGTGCCCCAAGCTGCAGACGGCTATACCGGCCAGGAAATCCAGATATTCTTTTCCGTCGGCATCTTCGAGCCGGCAGCCCTGTCCTTTAACGAGTACTGCAGGAAACCTGCTGTAGGTTCCGATAAACACCTTGTCACTCCTTTCAATCCAGTTGACATTATCTCCACTCATAGGACGATCTCCGTACCAACACCCTCATGGGTGAACATCTCAAGCAGGATTGCATGCTCCACCCGGCCATCGACGATGTGGGTCTTGGTAACTCCTGCCGCTAGTGCTGCCTGGCAGCATTTAACCTTGGGAATCATGCCGCCTGCAACAGCACCAGTTTCCAGGAGCTGGTCAGCCTCCTGACTGCTTATCGAGGATATAAGCCTGCCCTCTTGGTCAAGAACACCTTCAACATCCGTCAGCATGATAAGCTTGGCTGCCTTAAGATGACTGGCCACCGCCCCTGCCACCATATCCGCGTTAATATTGTACGAAAAATTTTCTTCGCCGACGCCGACCGGGGCAATAACCGGGATAAAGTTCTGCGCATCAAGCGTCTGCAGTATATCAGGATTGACCTGGGTAACTTCCCCGACCCTGCCGAGATCTATAAGTTCCGGCGGAGCATCGGCAGCCTGGCTCTTCTGGATTGTCATCTTTTTTGCCTTGATCAACTCTCCGTCCCTGCCTGAAAGGCCAACGGCCTTGCCGCCATGTTGGTTGATCAGGCCGACAATCTCCTTATTGACCTTACCCACCAGTACCATCTCCACCACATCCATTGTTTCCGTGTCGGTCACCCGCATGCCATCGACGTAGCTCGGTTTGATCTGCATTTTATCAAGAACTCTGTTGATCTGTGGACCACCGCCGTGAACTATGACAGGATTAATCCCAATATATTTCATCAGAATAATGTCAAGGGCGAAATTTTTCTTCAACTCTTCGTCCACCATGGCATGTCCGCCATACTTGATTACCACGGTCTTGTTGTAGAATTCCCGGATATAGGGCAGGGATTCTATTAATATCTTTGCTTTTTCTATGCCTTCTTTCATTCTATTCACCGTTCATTCTCAAGCGAATATTGTTCTGATTAATATCCGATTACGTCTCAAATTAATAAATCCGGCTAAGCAACACTTCAGATATACAGGAAGCAGTATCTTTTTTGTGAGTAAGACCATGCATACCAGTATGCCGAGAGAACAAAATTGTGCTGCGACGCTGCAGATCGAACTTTTGCGAGGCCATTAAGTTCCAGCCGCCCATCTTAATGATTCATTGATATTATGTAAAGGCATCTTTGGCGTCCAACTTGTTGCTGGATACTTTACAATCTCTTCAACAATAAGTATGCTCTGTCCTGCAAAAAATTTATTAAGACATCCCGTTATTGGGAAATAACATCCTGAATTAAATAACTAGGCATATAATTATGCGATTGCTGATCATTGTACTCTGTTTGCTATATTCCCTGGGGTCTGCATCCTTTACCTGGTGCCAGACAGAAATAAACACTTCTGCGCCCATCATGATTGAAGCAGATCGTATGGAGTCATCCCAGGAAGAAAACTTTGTCGTGTTTTCCGGGCATGTCAGGGCTAACCAGGGTGATCTGATCATTAATGCTGACGTAATGAAGGTACGCTACACCGGAACCGGAAAGCAGCCCAATGGTCCGGCTGAAATTCCTGATGAAGAACTGTCTCGGCAAATTGATAAAATCACTGCGACAGGGAATGTGAAAATTGTTCAGGGGGAATGGATTGCCATTGGCGACAATATGAATTTCAATGCCGCTGAAAGGATTGTCGCGCTTTCCGGAAACGCCAAAGCCTGGCAGGAACAAAACATGGTAAGCGGCGAAAAGATAATCCTGTACCTTGATGAAGGCAGAAGCGTTGTAGAACGGAGCGCTGATGAGGGCGAACGTGTCAAAGCGTTTATCTATCCGGGATCACAGGAAAAATAAAATACGTCAAGCCCTCTCTTTACCCTTCAACCTCTGCCGCTGGAGAAGACATGGCAATCTTGGAAGCCAGGGAAATTGCAAAATCATATTTTAAACGTAAAGTGGTCGACGGCGTCAGCCTGAAAGTCGGGAACGGCTCCGTTGTGGGCCTTCTCGGTCCGAACGGTGCCGGCAAAACCACCTCTTTTTATATGATAGCAGGCTTTGTCCGTCCTGACTCAGGAAGTGTACTCCTTGATAACGAAGATATCACTTTCCAGCCCATCCATAAGAGAGCCCTGAAAGGCATATCCTATCTTGCCCAGGAGCCGTCTGTCTTCAAAAAACTTACAGTGGAGGAGAATATCCGGATTGTCCTGGAACCTCTGGGCCTGGATGAGGATGAGATTGACAGCAGAATAAACAGCCTTTTAGAGGATATGAAAATACAAAACCTTGCTGCCAGCAAGGCCCATACTCTTTCAGGCGGCGAGAGACGCCGGGTTGAGATCATGAGGGCTCTGGCCATCAGACCCCGGTTTATTCTTCTTGATGAACCCTTTGCGGGTATTGATCCTCTCTCAGTTTCAGATCTGCAGCAGATAATTAACGAACTAAAAAATAAGGGGCTTGGGATCCTGATTTCCGATCACAATGTCCGTGAGACCCTGTCAGTATGTGACCATGCATATATCATCAGCAACGGAAAAATTCTTACCAGCGGTAACGCTGAGGAAATAATCCAAAATGAAGATGCCAGGAAAATCTATTTAGGAGAAGACTTCTCAATCTGATTGCAATACATATGCAAAATGAATACCAGACATCTTCTTTTTGTATGAAATGATTAATTTTTTATTCAAAAATATTTTTTTTATTGTACAATCAACTTTAATCATTAGGAACAGATTCAGTAAAGAAACGGTTGCAGGATATGGCACTTGTATTAAAACAACAGCTCAAATTAACGCAGCAACTGTTGATGACTCCCCAGTTACAACAGGCAATCAAACTGCTGCAACTCTCCAGACTTGAGCTGGCTGACACAATCCGCCAGGAAATAGAACAGAACCCGCTTCTTGAAGAGATAAGTCCCGGCGATACGGATTATGAAGTAAGCCAGGAATCTCTTTATGCCTCTGAAGAGCCACCCGAAATTACAGAGTCTGAAAAAACCGACGAAGTGAATATGGACAATGTTTCGTCCATGCAGGAAATAAACTGGGAGGATGATTATGCCAATTATTATGATGCAGGCTTTTCATTTTCCAAAGAAACCCCTGATTCCACCCGCTTAAGCCAGATAGA
Source organism: Deltaproteobacteria bacterium (assembly GCA_019312685.1). Taxonomy (GTDB): domain Bacteria; phylum Desulfobacterota; class Desulfobulbia; order Desulfobulbales; family BM004; genus BM004. The sequence continues at coordinate 8,505 of JAFDCR010000337.1, forward strand.
CTTTCTCACTAAAGAGACCAATCTCCAGTCCCATCTCCAATGGCAGCTTTCACACTCCGAAATGGACAGTGAATTGGAAGCAGCCGGTCTGTTTGTCATCGGCAATTTAAACCGGAACGGTTTCCTGGACGTGACTGTCGAAGACATTACACGGGAGATAGGATGTGACGAAGAAACTGCAGTCCGTGCCATAGCCATTATTCAGGATATGGACCCTGCCGGCGTTGCTGCCGCAAATGTTCAGGAATCACTGCTGCTGCAATTGAAACGTCTGGGGTTAGAGGATAGCCTTGCAGCTGAGATTATCAATGACCATCTCCACAACCTGGAGCTGAAAAATTACGGTGCCATTGCCAAGGCAATCAAGAGGCCGGTAAAGGAAGTACAAGCCGCCATTGAGGTCATTACAAGACTCAATCCCTATCCGGGAGAGCAGTACAATGAACGCGAGGTCCAGTACATTATCCCTGATGTTTTTGTTCATAAGGTGGAGGATGAGTACATCATTGTCCTGAACGATGAGGGTTTGCCGCGACTCAAGGTCTCCTCTGACTACGAAAAAATTATTGAGGCCGATTCAGAGGCTACTGATGAGACAAAGACGTATGTCAAAGAAAAATTGCGGGATGCTCTCTGGCTCATAAAAAGCATGCAGCAGCGCCAACGGACAATATATAAGGTGGTTGAAAGTTTGCTGAAGTTCCAGAAAAATTTTTTCGAAAAAGGGGTTGAACATCTGAAACCGCTTGTTTTACGTGATGTCGCAGAAGATATTGAAATGCACGAATCAACGGTCAGCAGGGTGACCACGAATAAGTATATGCACACCCCTTTAGGCATTTTTGAGCTGAAATATTTCTTTTCCACTGCCATCCCGCAATTGAACGGGGAAGCATTGGCTGCGGAAAGCATCAGGCAGAAAATAAAGGTCATGATCAAAAATGAAAACCCCGAAAAACCCCTGACCGATAATGCAATTTCCACTATCCTGGCTGAGGAGAATATCAAGGTGGCCCGCCGCACGGTCGCAAAATACCGTGAACAGATGGGGATTCTCCCTGTTAAGCACAGACGTAAACCGAAACTCTAAACCCTCTTCCTCTCTAGAATTCAGTTTTTAAATACAGAACACTGTTACTTTCAGTATTGCTGATTGTTCAGCATAAGCAAGTCGAGATAGCTGCAGATACAAGGAGCAGGGTGTGTGATTATATCGGCTTGCTAAATGACAGCAGGTTCAATTGACCTCTTCCCGTCATCATCCCCAATCAAACGGATAATTGAACCGTTATTAATTTTGACTGACCTGAAATCGCTGATCTCAAGACCCTGATAAAACAGCACGAGACACCGGAGAACAATGAGATGGCTTACCAGCAGCAGGTTTTCCGCTTCATGTTTTCCAAACAGATACTCCACCTCTCTGACAGCACGGTCCTGAACCTGCTTCAGTTTTTCACATCCCGGCAGGCTGAAGGTCTGTGGAGCTTCGAGCCAGGTCGGGTATTCGTCATTGTATTTCCGCCTTATTTCATCCTTGGTCAAACCATCCCAGTGAGGAATATTGATTTCATCAAGACCGACAAGGGAAGATACCGGAACATTAAGCAGTGAACCGAGTATTTCGCCCGATTGCACCGTCCGTTTTGCAGGACCGAAGTAAACCGCAGAAATATTATTGCTCTTCAGGCTGTCGCCCACCTGCATTATCTGTTTTTTGCCCTCATCAAGCAGTTCTTCTTCTGTTCTGCCGGCAAAGCGGTTTTCTTTGTTGGCCAGGGTGATTCCGTGGCGGACAAGATAGATTGTGGTCATTGGTTCAAGGTTCAAGGTTCAAGGTTCAAGGTTCA
>JAFDCR010000338.1 GCA_019312685.1 Deltaproteobacteria bacterium
CTGAAAACAGCATTTGACGTTATTTGGCCCGATTGATAGTCATATAAACTGAATGTCTAGATTAAAGGAATCTTCTTAATACACCATTTATTCGCCTCAGCCAATTTTTTAATTCCAAACAAAAGATAACTTGCCACAATAGAAACTTTTTTGAGGCAAAATGGAAGTTATGATGTGTGGTGGACATCAACTTTGTATATATCTTATTTACCCGATGGGGCTACGGAACCGTCATAAATGGTCTCACATTTCTCCTTTGTGATATACCTGGTTGCTTTCTTGAAAATGTTGATAATAGGCCCGGCTGCCGATTCAATAAAGTTCGGTTGCTTAACCTCGGGGTTATTAAAAGGACCATTCATCTCCTGGCTAACTATCGCGCAACCATTTACATCAACTACTGCCACCAATAGTTTCTCGAAATTGTTGGTGGCTAAGTCGATTCCGCCCCTTACCGCAATCCTGTTCTCCTTAGTGGCGAGGGCTACGTCTTGGGCCACAGCCCTGCCTTCATTTATTAGCCAAAGCGATACTAACTGACGGACTTCAGTGGAGCCGCCTTTTGAGGCCCTTAAGACTCCACTGAAATCATAGGTCTTGGTCAGGGCCGGCCCCAAGGGGCCAACAACAGCAAATGCACCAAGGTCAACAAGGTTGAACTGTTGACTGTGCATGTATTCTTCCAAAAGTTTATCCAGGTCCAGTTTTTCAATAATAATATCCTGACCTGTCATATCAACCTTACCGGTCATTGAACGAAGCAATTCTTGCTTATCACCACCAACGGCTGAAAGATTCACTGTAAGTTCCATCTTACCACGGCCCAGTTCCTCCTCAGACAAGGAGGCAAAAAGCTCTTCGACCCGCAATCCGGATAACTGAAAATCTGCAACAAACTTCGGACTCGTGGCTGCCGTATTTGCCTCAATACGGCCATTAGCCCTCCCTCCCAATACCTGAAATAGAATTGATTCAAAAAGGTAGTTTCCATTAGTTCCCTGGATGTGAGATTTAAAGTCCCGGATAACTGTTTTATTCCATTTAATTTCCCGGCATCTAAGATCACCGATAAGAGAGAGTTGGGTAGAAAACGGCAAACCCCTGTCACTTACAAGAGACTTGTCTCGAGTGGTCAACGAAATACCTTGCAACTCAATAAGGTTTTTACCGTCGCGGAAAGTCAATGAACCTTCCTCGATATTAAAGACCGCCGGTATAAAAACGCTGCCTTTGACATCGGTCTTCTCATGCTCTGGCAGTTCAATATTCAAGCTGCCATCCTCTAAGCGTGTAACAGTAATTTCCGGCTTGATAAAATTGAGTTCTTTAACCTGAATCTTTCCCTTCAGTAACGCTGATAGGTCCAGCTTAACCTGCAGGGTGTCGATACTGGAAACTTTGGAGTCGTTTTTTTTGATTCCGATCTTTTTTGCAGAGACGGATGATGACAGGAATGATACAGCCACTTTATCTATAGTGACCGGCATGCCCAGGCTCATGCTGATCTCATGTTCAAGTCGTGGTTTGGACGAATGAACCATATAAATCACACCAAGGTAGCCTGAAACCAGAACTACAAGTACAATCGCACAACCGATGAATAAATATTTTCTGCTTCCTGGAGACATCAAGGCCGTAAAATTCTCAAATTTTCAGACTGATATTTAAGGAACTCACTAGATAGGGGTTAATTAAAAATAACAGTTTATATTGCCAAAATAGAAACTATTTTTCAGCAGAAGTCGAGTGAAGGCGTGGAATGGGTATGTTAATTTTTTGTGCTCAAAAAGTTTAATTGATTAAACTGTACACAACATGGCAGATGCAGGTTCTCGGTCATTTCTGTATCAATTGCATTTTTCTGACATAGTTTTTTTATTAACCTAACCTGAGTGATGTGTAAGGGGTGAGGGTGAAAATATTATGAATGCCCATTCATTTTTTCTTGACAATCTCTGCCCTATCCTGCATTATTTATAAAAATCGCTTTCCAACTATTTCTCCAAATTTTGAAGGAGGTATGTTGATGCGAGAATTAAGTTTGGCTTTCAAAGGATTGCGTTATCATTTTAAGAAATGTATCTGCGGTGGTTTTTACGCTGTAGTGGAAGGTCTCTTGAAACCTTTCATGAAGTGGAACAGAAAAAAACACATAACAGAAGCATCTATTTGAAAGTAACCAGTTAAAATTGTAAAAACTCCACACCTTACTCTGTCCTTCCGAGCATCACATCTCTGCGTTCAACAGGCCTTAATTAAGTTAGGGTCAATACCCAAATCACATCCAGTTAGAAAATGGGGTAATTAATATCAGTAAGTGTTGAACTTTTTGCCAAAGTCTAGCCACATACCCATCTCATTCAGGTTTCAACCGCAATACTTGGAGGGATTCCAACAACATCGCTTTTTCAATTCTTTGTTTAGGGTGCTGACCGTTGACCGCTCTCCTGCGGTTTAATCCACTTTAACAGAGCACTATACAACTCATCCGGTTCAATGGGCTTGGTGATATGGTCATTCATGCCGGCGGCGATTGATTTTTCCCGGTCACCGACCATGGCATGGGCGGTCATAGCAATGATCGGCAGATTTTTTTTATCGGCCATGTTGCGTATAGCAATCGTGGCCTCGAAGCCGTCCATCTCCGGCATCTGAATATCCATGAGCACACCATCGAATGTGTCGGTCCGCACCTTGTCAACTGCTTCTCTGCCGTTATTAGCGATCTCGACCACTATTCCTACAACTTTCAGGAGTTCCTGCGCCACCAGTTGGTTGATTTTGTTGTCTTCAACCAGAAGGATACGCAAACCCTGGAGTTTATCCTTCTCCTCAATGGCCGCGCTCAACGGCTTTACAGGAACTTCATCTTTAATCTTCTCTTTTTGTGAGAGGCCGAAACCAATTGTAATAGTGAAGGTGCTGCCCTGGCCGGGCTTGCTTTCCACACTGATCTCTCCACCCATCATTTCCACCAGCTTTTTGCTGATGGAAAGCCCCAGGCCAGTCCCACCGTATTGCCTGGTGGTGGAGGTGTCGGCCTGGTCAAAGGCTTTAAACAACCGTGTTTGTTGATCCTCGGTGAGCCCAATGCCAGTATCGGTTACACAGAAACGGAGAAATACCCAGTCCGGTGTAATCTTTTCACAATCCACCGAAACAACAACTTCCCCGCTTTCTGTAAATTTGATCGCATTGGTGGTAAGGTTGATGAGTACCTGGCTAAGACGCAAAGGATCTCCGACCAAAAAGAGGGGCACATCATCGGCAATAGGAAACAGGATCTTCAATCCTTTTTCCTGGGCCTTTACAGCGATCATAGAAGCCAGATTATCCATGACATTCTTCAGGCTGAAGTCCACTACTTCCATCTTCAGTTTGCCAGCCTCAATTTTAGAAAAATCCAGAATGTCGTTAATGACCCTGAGAAGCATGTTTGCCGAGGAATGTATCTTGTTTAGATAATCACGCTGCTTGGCAGTCAGTTCGGTCTGTTGAGTCAGGTGGGTCATACCGATGATGGCATTCATGGGTGTGCGGATCTCATGGCTCATATTGGCAAGAAATTCGCTTTTAGCTAGGGTGGCGGATTCGGCGGCGTCCTTAGCCATTTGCAGTTCTTCCTCGGCCTGTTTCAGTGGCGTTAAGTCTGTATGGGCCCCCAGCATCCGGATGGGTTTTCCAGTCTCATCACGGATAACGATACCTCGACAACGAATCCAAACCGTGGAGCCATTTTTATGTCGATACCTGACAACTTGGTCATAGGGATGATTGGGGTTCGAGCAATGCTTGTGGAAGTTATCGAGAGCAACCTGAAGATCTTCAGAATAAATAAGGTCTTGCCATTCGCTGGCCAAGTGTTTTTTTTCTTGAGGATCATATCCGAGGAGTGTCCAGAAGCGGGGATTCATCCATTCATTCTCTAGATTTTCAAGATCCCAATACCACAACCCATCAAGAGAACCATCTTGTAGGAA
>JAFDCR010000339.1 GCA_019312685.1 Deltaproteobacteria bacterium
AATTTATCCAGGGCTGGTATGAAGGTTTTACCGATGGTGTTGCAGAGGTATTAGCCAGGTTGGCCAAGAAAGATGATTTTTGGGGCAACCATATATATGAGCTAAGTTAAAACTCATATAATTCTAACTTGCAATGTAACCTCTCTTCAGGATGCAAGGATTAGATCGCCATGGTAGAGGTTAATGCAAAATGCAAATATAAAAGCCACAGGAAAAAAGTTTCTCGGTCGCGAAGGCTTACTTTGCGGTTAACGGATGTAAAAAGGGGGAGAAAAATGAAAGTAAAATTATCAATTTTATTAATCACCCTAATAGTTTCGTTACAGATCAGCACAACTGCCCAGGCAGAAACCAGTTGGTTCCCATTTCCATACCCGTGCGATACAGAATGGGTCGAGGGGGAAAGGTATTATTGTGAAACCGTGCATAGCATGGCTGATCTTATATATGGGGAAGAAGGTGAAACGTTAATAATGAAAGCCAGGCGGTTTTGCAGAATGAAAGAAGGGGCTTTTACGGCTACTTTACAAGACGGGGAACGTGGTTACCTGGCAGATGACGGCGATTTTGAACGTACCCTGTTATACAGACTTAGTATTTAAGAAAAAAGCTATTGCCCGTTCCTCCATGAATATAACAGATACCAGTATTCTTATTGTTCTCCTGAAAAACTGTACATAATATCCTGTATGTTGACGTAACTGACTGACGATTGCTGATAGCAACCTGAATTAGTGAGCTATTCGTGATCTGTTAGATATGATGCATATGTAAACTTTTGATAACAATTTGGGTTAAAAAAGGCAGGTGAGCCCTGCCTTTTTTCATTTGAAAGTGATAGCTGTCTGTCTATTGCTGGGATGTTTCCTTGGTATAGAAACGAAGTTCTCCGGTATATACGGGAATGGCGAATTTCATCAGCAGGGTATAGATGAGGGCGCCGGTGGCCCAGACCCCGACAGTAATGGTTTTTTCGATGAACGTGGGAGCGTATTCGTAAATTTCTCCCAGGGTGCCGGGGACGAAACCCGGAATGGAAAGCCCCATGCCCTTTTCAATATAGACGCCGATGATGATCAGGATACAGGCAACATTGAGGGTAAAGATGTTTTCTCTGGTCTGTGGCCGCAGGAAAAGAAAGAATGCAGTGATGTTGAAAAGCATAGCGGCCCACATCCAGGGAACCAGGGCATTGTGACCGTGGAGTCCGAAATAAAGATATTTCATCGGCGCCAGGTGGATGGAGCCGGAATAGAATTCTTTAAAGAATTCGGCCGCCAGCAGGAACAGGTTGATTCCCATGGCATAGGCAACCAGTTCGGCGATTTTGAAAATTGCCTTGTTTTCAATTTCTATTTTTGAAACCTTTCTTACGATCTGGAAGATAATCAGCATAACAGCCGGACCGGAACAGAAGGCCGAGGCCAGAAAGCGAGGCGCCAGGATGGAGGCGTTCCAGAATGGCCTGGCAGCCAGACCGTTGAACAGGAAGGCGGTTACGGTATGGATACTGACAGCCCAGGGTATGGAAAGGATTATGAGCGGTTTTATGATCTGCAGGCTGTATTCTTTGCTGTGGGCCATCTTGTAGAGGGCATAAAAGGAAATAAAGAGATTGATCGCCAGGTAGCCGTTCAGGGCGATGATGTCCCAGGCCAGCAGAGAAAAAGGGAAATTCATTTTACCGATAAAGGGCATGACATGCCAAAACCTGTCGATCCGGCCCAGGTCAACAACAACGAACATGATGCACATGGTGATTGCTGCAATTGCCAGAAGTTCACCAAAGAGGACTATCTCCTTGATCGGTTTGAAATTGTAAATATAGGCCGGGACAACCAGAAGCACAGCAGCCGCTGCCAAACCGACAAGAAAAGTGAAGTTTGAAATATAGAAACCCCAGGAAACCTGGTCGCGCATGGCAGTGACGATAAGGCCGTTCTGGAGCTGATTGGCATACGATACTGCCCCGATACAGATCAACAACCCCAGAAAACCAACCCAGGCATAATAGTACTTGTTGCCAACGGCCACCTGCTTGAGAACAATAAAAAAGTTTTTTATCTGATGCATGTTCAATATCCTCCACTACAGTAATCAGGTAGCGAAAAAGTAATAGAATTTAGGTGAGGTGTTCAGCTCTTCTTTCAGTCTAAATACCCGTTTGTGTTCCATGAGATAACGTATTTCGCTTTTCGGATCCAACAGGTTGCCGAACTTCCTGGCGCCTACCGGACAGATCTCAACACAGGCCGGGTACCTGCCGGGATTGCCGCGGGTTCTCTGGATGCAGAAGGTGCACTTTTCAACTGTCCCCTTGTAGCGGGGCCGGTTGCCGAGATAATGGGTTTCAGGGTTCAATTCTTCCTTGGGAATCTGTGGATCACCCCAGTTGAAACGCCTGGCGCCGTAAGGGCAGGCCGCCATGCAGTAACGGCAGCCGATGCACCAGTTGTAATCGACCACAACAATGCCGTCCGGTTCCTTCCAGGTTGCTTTAGTGGGGCATACCTTGACGCAGGGCGGGTTTTCGCACTGCTGGCATTGGACAGGCATGTAGAAATGCCCCTCCTCTGGTACCTTTTCCGGATAATAATACTTGTCGGATTCTTCGAGGTCGCTTACCCATTTTTCACCCTTCTGAAACTCCAGAACCGAGATGTAATGGATCTGGGGATCTCTTGACTGGTTGTTTTCCCGGACACAGGCATAGACGCATCTCCTGCAGCCAATACAGCGCGAGAGATCAAGACCGTAGCCGAATAGGGTATTGGGCAAAGCCCTGGTCGTCTTGATGTTAAATGATGTTTTGTACTTTTCAGCGTATTCCTGTTCCAAGCGCTTGATGACATCGGTCAGGTCGGCGCGGCTCATCTCTCTAAAATGCTTTTGAAAAAAAGACTGCCAGACCGAGGCATCGGAAGTACCGACGGGGATGGCCAGGGTAGCAGCCCCGGCAGCAGCAGTTTTGAGAAAGTTCCGGCGCGTTATTGGATTATACCTGTTTCTCCTGGTTTTGTTTTCTTTCATAGCTGTGTCCCAAATATCCTCAAGGTTTTGCTGTATTGGCTACCAAAATGTTTACCTGACAACTCCCAGAGGATTCCTGGGAATTTCCTTGTCTGAGAGTTTTCTGTATTGTATTTCCAGCGGTTTATTTGGCGGCGGCAATGGTCTTAGCGACTTGAATGTTGGGCTGTGGGGATTATGGCAGTGCACACATAAACGGTATTGTTTCCTGCCGTTCCATTCACCGGTCCGTTTACCATGAATCCCGGCTTTCCAGTCCCTGAAAATGGTAC
>JAFDCR010000340.1 GCA_019312685.1 Deltaproteobacteria bacterium
GCGGTGCCGCCTTCTATCAGGCCGATGTTGGCTGTACTGTTCTCGTCTATCTTGCCGAGCGGCAGCCTGGCAATTGCCCTGGCTGCCAGGTGGATGGCGCTGATACCCTTTTCCGGGCTCAGGCCGGCATGGGATGCGAGGCCGGTGATCTCAGCGGTAATGCGGTTGGCGGCCGGCGCCCCGACAACAACCCGGTTGATGCCGGAGGAATCCAGAGCATAGCCGATTTTTGCTTTAATTTGAGAGGGGTCCAGGGCTTTTACCCCCAGAAGCCCCACCTCTTCGCAGGTTGTAAAGACATACTCTACCGGGCTGTAGGGGATACTGTTTTCCTGCAGGGTGCGCATGACTTCTATCAGTGCGGCAATTCCCGCCTTGTCGTCACTGCCAAGCACAGTATCACCGGCAGAGGTAAAAACTTCATCTTCTCTTTTCACCTTAACGCCCACAGCTGGGAGAACGGTGTCCATGTGACAGTTAAAAAATACGGGCTCTTTGTCCAGTCCTCCGTCTGGGAACCGGACAAACAGGTTGCCGCAGTCAGCCCCGGTCTGGTTTGCCGAGTTATCTTCATGCACTGTTGCTCCCATTTCGGCAAAAAGTGACTTCAAGTGCGCGGCGACCCTTCCTTCCTGTTTTGAAGGACTGTCTATCTCGCACAGGGTGGTAAAAACAGACGCCATGCGTTCCTGGTTAATTTTCATGATAAATCCTTTTATAAAGAATGAACATAACCGGCTAAACCGGTCTTTTGGTAAATTATTGTACAAAAAACCGTGAAGTCTCACGATGAAGCAGGACAGACGTGATTATTAAACAGATCTGTATGGAATATATAGTATTGTCAAATGACAGCAATAAAAAAGTATGGATCATTTTCTGGACCAGCCGTTACCCCGGCGCCAGCGCATGAGGCGAATCCGGCCTGTAGCGGCGCTGCTGATAACGGCTGCATAAGGATCACCTTTTACCTGCTGTGGATCTCCTGATGCAGGGTGGTAGAGAATAATTGAACCGTTGTCGCCGCTGGTCCCGTCCGGCTGCCACTTGATATAGTCGGGGCCGCCGAAGATGAGCCCGTTTTTTCCGGCCAGTTCGGTTCCTGAAGGGGTTTTGGTGGGACCGAATGCGGGGTAAGGCGGGGCGGATGTGCAGTCGTAAAATTGCACCTCATCCCGGAACAGGACCTCTTTGATGACATTTTTGGACGACTCGTCATCACAGTCCCTGTCTGAATCGGTATCAAGACAGATCTGGTAGCCGTCTTTGTCGCCCAGGGTAAAGTCAACCAGAACGTCCCGGTTCCTGTTAACCGATTCCGACCTGGCCAAATTGAGATCTGCCAGCACATTGAACATGACACCTTTCACCCTGGCAGTAGGATTTGAGTACATCTGCACAACACCAATAGCCAGGATGCAGATGATAACCATAACTACAGAAAGCTCGATAAGTGTAAAGCCCTGTGTGCGGTTTTTTGTCTTGAATAAGCTGTTTTGTGATGACAGGCACACCAGTGACACACCAAAGCTGTTTTTATTAAAACACAACATGACAAGCGCACTATTAGTGCACATAACAGTTTGATTTCAATAGAAATTAATGCCAGGAAAAATGCCAGGTCCCACTGGGGTTTTGTCTGATATTTCCTGTGTTGAAAAAGAGCGGAGGCCAGGCAAAATGCCAGTTAGGGGTGTGAAAAAAAGTTATTTTTTTAAAAAAAGGCGGCCAATTATCATTGGAAGTTTGAAAAACTGCATAATCCCTCAAAAGAGGAAAGAACGCTCGCTTGCTGTGGCGTATAAGATGGGGGAAGGTCACAACCACAAAACAAAAATATGTGCAAACAATAACCAGCTGAAATTATTCAGCTAAGCATTGGGACACTAGTGATCTGGTATTTGAATAAAATTGACATAGGTACTGGATACTGTTAGGGTATTTTGCGGATTTCGGCATCTGGCCGAATAAATCAGCGAATGGATGAAAAGCACTGTCTTATCACCTCACTTATCACTTATGTTTGTCAATCCCCCGCCGGAAAGATCCTGGAAGTCATGGCTGTATGTGGTAATGTGGACGGTGGCGATCTTTGTGACCATCCCCCTTGCCCGCACAATCCAGAGATGTGTTGCCCAGAACTGGGGCAGTCAAATATTCACATACGCAGTGTTGGGAGTTATTACCGCCGGCCTGGTGGCAGGATTGATCTGTATCAGCCGCGGTCGTTCCCTCCTTTTTCGCGATTCATTCTGGTTAATGGCGGTGGCGATCATTTTTTCCGGTTATACTCTCAAACTGGGGCAGGGAAGTCCCGAAGAGGCGGTCCATTTTGTCCAATACGGTATTCTTGGCATCCTCCTGTTCCGGGCTCTGAGCCACCGGGTTCATGATCCTGCCATCTATCTGGCGGCAGCAATCATGGGAGGAATCATCGGCATGGTTGATGAAATCATCCAGTGGTTGACACCGGAGAGGTACTGGGGGCTCAAGGATATCTGGCTGAATCTTTTTGCCGTGATCCTGGTGCAGATTGCCATTGCTTGGGGAATTAGACCGGGATTCCTGGGACGGAAAACCGGCCGGGCCAACCTTCGCCTGGTCTGCCGGCTGGCGATTGCGGCGGTGGCTCTGTTCGACCTATGCCTGCTCAACACCCCGGCCCGGATTGCCTGGTATGCGGAAAGAGTTCCCGGCCTTGCATTCCTCAAGAAAAATGAAAGCATGCTGGAATACGGAGTGCTTTACGAAGATCCGGAAATTGGGGTGTTCCGTTCCCGGCTGTCCCCGGCGGAACTCGAGGCCAGCGACAGGGGCCGGGCCGAGGAGGCAGCCGCCATACTGGACCGCTTTCGGAGTCGCAAGGACTATTGGACTTTTCTGCGAATTTACAGCCCGGTGAGCGACCCTTTCCTGCATGAAGCCCGGGTGCACCTGTTCAGCAGGGACCGGCATTACGAAACCTCCAGTGAATTCCGGGAAAGACCCGAGGAATATAAACACCGCCTGACCGTTGCTTTTCGTGAAAATCATATTCTGGAAAAATATTTTTCCCGTACCCTTCATCATTCCTCCTATGTCTGGGGCCATGAGGAACGTTCCCTGAGCAGCCGGTATCTGGACCGGGACAAGGTGTATAATAGCAGGGTTTCCAGCCAACTGGTGACGCGGTTCAGTGAACTACAGGTGGCTTTAATGATTGCCGGACTTCTCTTTGGACTGGCCGACCTGCATTATTACCTCTGCAGGAGTCCGCAGGAAGAACGCACTCCGAACTGTTCATGAAGCTCAGGA
>JAFDCR010000341.1 GCA_019312685.1 Deltaproteobacteria bacterium
GGATAAACACCTCAAGCTCAACATCAGAAGTTCCGGCAATGGTTCCGATCTCCTTTATTGTCAGTTCCCTGGCCAGCACCACCCTTTTAAACCCCATGTCGGCAAACTGTCTGACAGCAAGAGAGTTGTGTGCCCCCAGAAGAGTGCTCGCATGAAGCTGCAGGGCCGGAAAGTATTTCCTGCAGAGATGATAGACCCCCAGGTCCTGGATAATAAGGCCGTCAGGCTGCAGAGCTTCCAGACTTGCGAGCATCTCCAGGGACCGGGGGATTTCACTTTCCTTCATTAAGCTGTTTGCCGCCAGGTACAGCTTGACATTGCGCCTGTGGGCAAAATCGATCATGGCGGCTATTTCGGCCAGGGTGAAATCCTTGGATAAAGCGCGGGCATTGAGGGCCGGAGCCCCGATATAAACTGCATCGGCACCGGCACCGATCGCCGTTTCAAAAACACTTACTGAGCCTGCCGGGGCCAGCAGCTCGACTTTGGTTTCTTTCTTGATGGTCATATTTTTAACGTTTTTGCCAGCGACGGATCCTCCTGGATGGCTCAACCGGCCTCTGCCAGTCCTTGCATCTGAAAACATACAGAAGTAAGACGCCCGCCATGAAACCTCCGACATGGGCCCACCAGGCAACACCACCGCCCACCATTTGTTCTGAATTCAGAGAATACAAAGATCCCTGAATGAACTGGATAACAAACCAGAAACCCAGAAAAAAGTAGGCCGGCAGTTCAACGACGTAAAATATTATGACAATAGGGACCAGTGTGAGAATCCTGGCATGGGGATAGGTCAGGAAATAAGCGCCGAGAACTCCTGAGATGGCACCGCTTGCCCCGACCATGGGGATAGTCGAATGCGGGTTTGAGACAGCCTGGGCAAACACCGAAGCAACCCCGCACAGGATAAAGAACATGAGATAGCGTCCATGTCCCATGCAATCCTCTACATTATCGCCGAAAATCCACAACATCCACATGTTTGATATCAGGTGCACCAGGTTTGCATGGAGGAACATCGAGCTGAATACCGGCAGAAAACCTGTTGGGAACAATACGTTGTCTCCCTGCTGGGCAAGAAAACGAGCCGGAATAAATCCGAGTGTAAAAATCACGCGCTCGAACCCGGGCCCGTATGACATCTGATAGATAAAAAAAACCGTGTTGATTACAATAAGACCGATATTCACATAGGGAAAATTCCTGGCTGGGATATTATCTTTTAGAGGAAGCATCTACTCTTGAGAAAAGCGTATATCCGGCTTTAAGCATCCTGGCCGGACAAATCGTTATCAGGCCAGGGCTGTAAAAATTTTACCGAAGGTAGAGGTATGACAAAGTAAAAGTTGTTGCCCTCCCCGGTGGCCTCATAACCGACCTGACCGCCATGCAGTTCGATCACATGTTTGATAAAGGAAAGACCATGTCCGGTACCCGGTTTATCCTGGCTGTTCGCCCCGCGGAAGCCCTCCGAAAATACAATTTCAGACTCCTTCTGGGTCAAATGACTGCCGGTGGTAAAAACATTGAATTTCACTCCCCGCTGGTTCGGGCCGAAATAGTCATTAATTATCTCACGGCCATAGGCAAGGGCTTTCCGGGTACAGCCCATGTGGTCAAAAATTTCTTCGGTATACTTCACTGCGTTGGAAAAAAGATTGGCATACACCTGGGCCAGTAATCCCTTGTCCACCATAATGGGGATCTCTTCTTCGTCCATTCCCGTGGGCCGGTCTATTGTTATCTTATTGGCTTTCAGGCGGCTCTTGTACTGGCCCAACTGGGGCAGGATAATTTCCTTTTCCACCCGGCACGGCTTTGGCCTTAGCACCAGGTGCCCCCGCTCAAAATGTTCCCTCCTGAACAGGCTTTCAAGAAACAGGCTGACATTGGCATGGTGCTTCATCATCTCCTGCTGATATCCCATCAGGTCTTCCCGCAGCCCGCCAAGTTTGCCGATTAGTTGATTGCACGTATCATCACCGACATTGAGTTTTTTTGATATATCGGTCATTTCCAGCTCAAGCTCCCACATTTCGCCGATTTTCCTTCTGAGCTGATTGAACAGATGTCTGAAATACATGTTGGGGATAATAACATTATGTTCAATATCCATTACCAGGCTGTTGATGAATTTCAGGTGATGGACATTCTGGTGGGCAAGAAGACGGTTATGCAGCCTGAATCCTATACGGTTGGCATATTTCCCCAAAAAGAACAAATCCGACTCATTCAATTTCTCAAAGGGAAAGATTTCCAACATCCCCAGTATTCTTACATCCTTTTGCCAAGACTGGTCATCGGATACCAATAAGTCATCAAACTCTTGGATTTTCTTCGGAGGTTTTTTGTAAATCGGGACAATGTATGAATTATCCGCCTCGTAAGGTTCATCGGAAAGATATATACCTGTGGGCACGGGACGAGGTTCGCGGATAACGCCTTCCTGGCTGCTGCAAACCATCTTCAGCTGTTTTTCATCTTTGTCCAACAGGTATAAGGCGCTTTCCACCTGCATGGATTCAAACAGAACTACAACACATATACGGAAAAAATCATCAAGCCCTTCATATTCCTGAACCAGATCAAAAAAACTCTTTAACAGGTTATTCTGCTGAGGAGTGAAATCATACCGCACATGATCCTTGATCTTATCCCGGACTCTTTTCTGGATTTGCACCAGGTCCAGTCTGTCTATGGAAAAATCTGAAGCCATATAGTAAACCCTGTCAGAAATTGCATTATAACATATTATTATTACTGACTTTTAAGATACAACTCCCTTGACAATAAATCAACCCGCCTGCTCCAGTACGACTTTGTCAATATCGTTATTCTCCTGTAATAGCACATGGATATGCTCATCGGACTCCACCTGTATCTCCAGACCGGTGTAATCCGGTTGGATCGGGAGTTCGCGCCCTCCTCTGTCAACCAGTACTGCCAGCTGAATACTGCCGGGACGGCCAAAATCCATTATTGCATCCAGTGCAGCACGGATAGTCCTGCCCGTGTAGACGACATCATCAACCAGGACTAACGTTTTTCCTTCAACCTCAAAGGGAATATCTGTTTTCTTAACGATCGGATTCTGGGAGACTCTGCTCCAATCATCCCGGTACAAAGTTATATCAAGACTTCCGAACGGCAGGCTGATCTTCTCCCTTTTTTCTATGATCTTCTGAATTCTCTCTGCAAGAAAAACCCCGCCGGTATGTATACCTACAATAACTATTTCTCCGGCCCGAGTGTTTCTTTCAAGAATCTGCAGTGCGACCCTGTCAAGTGCCCGCTCAATATCCTGATCTGTCATTATTGATTTTGTCTTAGGTGACATTTTCAACGCGCCTCCAGAAAAAATCGATCCCCTTTTCATCAACGAGATTTATCGCTTCGGGAAATGCCATGCACTCTTTCTCAAAAACCTTCCGGGCAATGTCCTCAGGTGAATCATCATATTCCAGAGGCACACATTTCTGCACAACGATAGGACCTTCATCATAAACATTACTGGCAAAATGGACCGTGCAGCCACTGACCATCGCCCCTTTTGCCCTGACTGCACGATGAACCCGCATTCCGTAAAATCCGTCACCACTAAAGGCGGGAATCAGTGCAGGGTGTATATTGAGCACCGAGCGGGCGAGCGCAGGCGGCGGTTCATAAAGTTTCAAGTACCCGGCCAGACAGATGAGATTAATATTATAATCCTTTAATATCGCATTTATCGCCTCATTGCCCTTCGCATGAAAATTCGGATAACCGTACCTTTCCGCCTTCTGCAACCCCAGAACATCCTTGACATTGGAGATCACAACCTTGATCTCGGCATTCAATGTTCCAACCTGAATGCACTCGTGAAAATTGTCCAGGGTTCTACCGCTGCCTGAAAGCAGCACCGCCATTTTCTGCATTATTCTTCTCCCTTGAAATGTGCATTGGTTTCAGTATCAACCTTGGAAAGCCACGCGGCAATAGCTGTATCATAGGTACTGGTTAGCTGAAAAACCTTAACCGCCAGACGGAAGCGGGTCTTAAGGGTTGTGTTGCCATGTTCCTTTATTTCAGCGATTACCTGGGGATAATCACCGGGGTCAACGATGACGGTAACAAACTGGAAGTTCTTTGCCGCTGCCCGCAGCATTGTCGGGCCGCCTATATCGATGTTTTCAATGGCATTGGCTACTGTGCAGTCTGGATCCTGGGTGGCTTTATCAAAGGCATAAAGATTAACGGCAATCAGATCTATCTGCTGCAGTCCGTGGGCAGCAATCTGTGCCTCATGTGAATCATTACCTCTGAG
This sequence comes from Deltaproteobacteria bacterium, assembly GCA_019312685.1. Lineage (GTDB taxonomy): Bacteria > Desulfobacterota > Desulfobulbia > Desulfobulbales > BM004 > BM004. The sequence continues at coordinate 4,307 of JAFDCR010000341.1, forward strand.
AAAGAGAATACCGCCATGAACCTTGGGATGCAGTGTCTTGACGCGTCCATCAAGCATCTCCGGGAAACCGGTGAATTCAGACACATCCTTTACAGCAATACCGTTTTCCCTCATTTTCTTTGCGGTTCCGCCTGTTGACAGGATCTCAACATCAAGATCCTCCAGCTGCCTGGCAAAATCCTCAATTCCTGATTTATCGGTCAGACTGATCAAAGCTCTCTGCATTTTACTCATAGTTTCTCCTCTCATTGGTTATCACTAAAATTTAATTATAAAAAAACTTATCACACAAACTGCAACTATTAATCCTTGCGTGTAAAACTCCTTATTTGCCGGCGCGCCCTTTTGTCTGGCCGTTTCACGGGGCCATACATTCTGCCGGCCGCCTCCAGCCGTTTCTGTTCCCTGGTCTCCTCTCGGATCTTGATACTGGCTTCCGTTTCCTCGTATAGAAGCTGTGCCTCCCTGGCCGGTCTTCTTTTATCCGAAACTCCCTGAACGATAACCACAAACTCAACTTCCCCCCTCCGGATCCGCAATTCATCGCCGGCCTGAACTATCCTGGCAGGTTTTATCCTGGCGCCGTTGAGATGCACCTTGCCGCCTGAAACCGCCTGTGCCGCTATGGACCGGGTTTTAAAAAATCTTGCCGCCCAGAGCCATTTATCGATCCGTACCTTCACTTCTGTCATACCATCTTATCAACGCTTGTTCCTTAATTATGAAAAATTATGAATCTACTCCAAAAACTTCGGCCCTTGCCACATAAAAATTAAAAACCTAGACTCATTCCTGAAAAAATTGAATGTGGCAATTAGAGAAGAAAACTCAGTACATAGTCGAGTCATATTTACACAGGAGTTTTTTTTTATTAACCACAGACAGACACAGACAAATTCAGACACAAATAAAGCCGACCTGGCTTTATTTATAGTGCCATCGCTGCGCGATAATTAAAAATAGCCGCGCAGGGTGATAACTTACTAGTTGTGCAGGTCGCACAACTAGTAGTTTTTATCTGTATCAGTCCGTATGCGTCTGTGGTTAAGTCAAACAGTTTGATCTTTCTGAAATTATTCAGCAGGAAAGACTTATTGAGGATTGCTCAAATATCCGGCATTCGGCATTTTTTACCGACATCAACTTCAACCGTCTCTTTTTTCGATCAATTCACTAAGAGCCTGGGAAAGCTTGGCAGGATTGGTATCCATCTTGGCCATATATCTATCTGCCCCGGCGTCCAGGATCTCTCTTTCCGCATACGCATCTGTCAGGGTTGCCAGGACAATTATAATGACATTATCGTATTGCGGTGTCTTTCTGATCTGATTCAACAGTCCTTTGCTGTAAAAGGATGTCTCCTGCCAATCGAGAACCATGGCATCCGGAGTTTCATTCTTCAAAATATCAAAGACTTCATCTGCGTTTGTCGCCTGCAGGACATAAAAACCATCCAGGACCAGCTTGCTCTTGTTGATATTCCGGGCCTGGTCAGAACCTCCGGCCAGAAGAATGACCTTCCTGCCCTCAAGTTCCTTTCTGGCTTCCTCGTCAAGAGAATTAATCAGAGCCAGCAATTTGTTTCGCGTGGCTTCGTTCACCTCAACAAACTGCAGCCCCATACCTATTCCTTTGTGATTATGCTGTACAGTGGCGTTTACCACCAGATCAAATTTACCCGTCATACTGGGAATACCCAATTGAACGGTTGAACCGTCTTCAAAGGAACGTCCGGTATGTAAAAAAAGACCGCTTTCACTAATATCAAGTGCCTCAACCATAATCTGGTTGTCGACCAGCACTTTTTTCTTGAACTTTACCCTTTTATGTCGCCGCATATTATCAGGACTTACATGTTCCGTCCGGGGAATATGCCGCATAGTATCTTTTCCCTGTCTGAGAATATCCTCAATGCTTTCATTATCTGCAGAATTTGGTATCAGCTCCTCATCGCCAAAATCTTCCTGTTGCCCGATTGCAGGCTCTATATCCCTGTCAAATGCTCCTGCCCGTTTCTGCATGTCCTCCTTGAAACCGCTTGTATTTCTATGTTCTTCAGGAGTTTGCCGGGAAGGTTTTTTTACTTTGAGTACTGTCGAACATCCGGGACATCTGAATTTTACGACTTCAGACTTCATCTTTTCTACAGCAAGATTTAATTTTGCCTGGCATTTAGGACAAACAACCTTTATTTTATTTTCCATGCCTCGTCCTGTTAGAGAAGAATTCAATTATTGTCGCAATAACAAGCAATTTGCACCCTAAAAAATATTTTACCATATAAAACTGCCAATGTATATCACCAAACTGGATCATCTTGTTCTTACTGTAAGAAATGTTCCTGCCGCAATATTTTTTTATCCGTCGGTTCTAGGGCTGGAGCATATTGGTTTCGCCGGAAAATAGAAAATGCCAACCATGTCGGCGAGTAAGGATTACGATAATCCATAAAAACCGTCGTCCTCTGTTGACACCAGCCAACTGAACCAGTATAAGGGGCAGCCTGGAAACAAAACCGATTTAACCAACAAGGATATTAATTCATGAAACTTGGAATCATTGGACTGCCGGGAGCCGGAAAATCCACTCTCTTCGAGGCCCTGACAAAGATCATCCAGGAAGATACCACCCACAAACCGGAAGACCGTTTGGGCACCATCAAAGTCCCGGATGACAGGGTCAATCGCCTAAGCTCCATGTATAATCCTAAAAAGACAATTTATGCCCAGATCGAATATCTCCTGCCGTACATCGCAGCTCAAAAACCGGGCCATAAAAGCGATGAGGCGGCCTGGACAACTGTTCGGACGTGCGACGCCCTGATCCAGGTATTGCGCAATTTTGAAGGCTATGGAGGAGAAACACCTACACCGCTGGAGGACTTTAACAGGCTCAATGAGGAAATGATTTTTGCCGACCTGCTGGTTGTGGAAAAACGTCTTGAACGGCTGGCCCTGGATAGTAAGAGAGGGAAAAAAGCCGATCCGGAAGAGGTCAGACTGTTGACCGAATGCAAAGAGATGCTTGAAAAAGAAAAACCCCTCCGCCACAATCCTGAACTGGCAGCAGCAAAACAGCTAAAAGGATTCACATTCTTGTCAGGCAAACCGATGCTGATCCTTTTTAATAATCCTGAAGACAGTGAAAATATTCCTGATACGGGGGAAACACTTGCCGGCGAAAAATTTCTCGCCATCAGAGGCGACCTGGAACATGAATTGGCGCAGATGGATGAGAATGAGGCAGAGGAATATCTGCTGGAATACGGCATAAGCACTTCAGCCATGGATAGAATGATTTCCCTATCCTATGAACTGCTTGGCCTCATTTCCTTTTTCACAGTCGGGCCTGACGAAGTCCGGGCCTGGACCATAAAAAAAGATACCGTGGCAGTTGACGCTGCCGAGGTCATTCATTCCGATATAAAAAAGGGTTTTATCCGGGCGGAGGTCGTGGCCTATGACGACCTCATGGAAGCCGGCTCATACAAAGAGGCACGCAACAGGGGCACGGTACGCCTGGAGGGAAAAACCTACCCGGTTCAGGACGGCGATATCATCGAATTCAGATTTAATGTCTAGGTTAAAAGGATTCAAGGGGTCAAGGGCGCCACAATTTGAAGCGTCTTTTTCAGCCAATTGCTGTGATGCTCAACAGGACAGAATGGGGTTTTTAAACGATTGTTATTTAATTAGAGATTCATATGTTTTTACATAATAACAAATTTGCTTCATTCGTATTTAAGTGAAAATGTCAGAATGATTATGCCTGTTTATTAATTTAACCATGGATGAGCAGTTAATTATAAGTTTTATCAGGTAACAAAACAACCTGATGATGTCATTTCGAACGAATGTGAGAAATCTTTAAGATCTCTCCGGCCTGAAGGCCGTTCGAGATGACAACATGAAAATTGGGATTAAACTACTTGCTAAGGACAAGTTTAAGACATTAAAAATTGGTGCTTTGATATTGTTTAGGATTTGGTGCTTCGAGTTTCGTGCTTAAAACATATTGTTCTTTGACAATTTGGAGTAAAACCGGAACAGATTTATTTTTTTGAGATTTCAAATCTGTCCCCATTTTTGCTTATTCGAGTTTTCAGATTTGTTGTAGATTCAAGGAAGAGTCTGTCCGGCTATGGTCTCCCATGCCGGACAGGCGATAACGAAGAAGATGTGATGAAGCTGAAAACTCTTTTATTAACAACACTCAATTACAGCATCCTTCCCCTTAACCCACCTCTGAATAATATAGGAAGCACATCCGACCCCCGGGGTCACTGAAATTGCCTCAACCGGACAGTTGGCAGCACAGGCGCCGCATTCCATGCAGGCATCACGGTCAATAATACTGGCTTTCGGATTTTCCACCTTGAATACCGTATGGGGGCAGACGACCTCGCACAGCCCGCAGCCGATGCACTTATCTTCATCAAGCACCAAGGTTGTTACATTTTCCAGATATCTGAAATCTTTCATGAAACTTTCCTCAATTGGGGGAGTATAAATTATTCCCGTGTCTTCAACTGACAAAGGGTGCCGCCACCCAGGTTATTACTGCAACAACTACAGCAAGCAACTGGACCGGAATCCCCTGCCGCATCTCCTTTTCCACCCCGGATGGAGAAGTGTACGGTGTAGCCCCGGTGAAATTCATTGCAGCATAAGAACTCACTGATACGGCCAGCAGCAACAGGGTGACTGACTCAAGCCTGGTAATATTCTGCCCCAGGACGAGAAGCAGGATAATACCGGCGGTCACTCCTGTCTGAATCCCCTTTATATAGAACCTGCGTGACGGCAGCCATGGCAGAAAAACAGGAACTACAACCGCGCCGGCAAAAACTCCCAACAGGTAGGCAGCCGCACCGTTTAAGCCCCTGAACCAGGCAGCGGACAGGGAAAAAATATCCGGGCTGATACCTGAAAGCAGAAAAACCGCCAACAGGATAGCCAGGGAAGGTTTTACAACCAGCGACAACTCAACCGGTATCAAGACTATTCTTTCTCTGATGGTAAAAGTCAGCTGGCGCATGCCAACTTCCGTCCTTTTATCGTTCTTGAGAAAAGCCTTTATGTCCCTGGCCTTAATTGGGCCCCAGATCACCTTAAAACCGCAGCCCTTTTTCACCTTGTGGGATGATACTCCAGGAGCTCCAAGCTGCGGCAGGATCAACTCACGGTGTGAAACCATCTTTTCAAGTTCGACACGCTTCACCTGGCGGATCACCTCTTCAGTGGAGAACGTCCTCTTGCCGGCAGCGCACCAGACATTCACTCCCCGCGTATCCAGCACCAGTATCCAGGCATCCAACCCGGCCAGTTCTTTGCGCAGACTGTCAAAACTGAGTTTGTAATTAGCCGTCACCAGAACGGGTGATTCATTGTCCGGACTGCCGACACAATAAAGTCCGGGCGCCACTTTGTATCTGTCACGCGAAATACCAATCCTTGCCCTGATAGTACCGCCAATATCCAATCCTTTAAGACCTGTTTCAATCCTGGGTATGTCACCGACCGGAGTTTTGACAAAATCTTTAACAAAATGGACAATCCTGTATCCCGACTTTTCATAGGGTCTGCTTGGGGGTGCAGGCTTCGGACCACAGCAGGGCGCATCCTCATCCACTGCTCCGGCCATGGGTATGGAAAGGGGTTGCAGCGATTGCAGCGGGGTAACTTTATCACCATTCGATCGCCCATTCCCTTCACAATCACATTTGGGAGGATCAGCATCAAACTTCTTAATTGATAACTGTTTCATTATTTTATTCCCCTTTATCCTTAAACTCCGCCGGACAATCCAAGGTCGACAACCATCCGGGTAAACTTTTCGAGCTTTTCCTTGTCAAGGCAGTAACAGGTCTTGGGGCCCTCAACTTCCCCTTTGATCAGGCCGGCCTCCTTTAAACATTTAAGATGCTGGCTGACCGTTGACTGGGCCAGCGGCAGAATATCAACTATGTCACCACAAAGACACCGATCAATCTTATTCAGATAATTGACAATCATCACTCTTGCAGGATGCCCGAGGGCCTTGCACATTGATGCCAAACTCTCGGCATCAACATCGTTATTCTTATCAGACTCCATTCTTTTCCTTTGTGCACTCATGCTAATATTTTGGGGAGATTGCTCAGGCATCGGCCACATTCATCGTTCATCTACGATAAACGATAATCCGCAGCATGTCAACAACTGATGCACATCACAACCTTTATCACATGGACAGGAAACTAAATTTCAGTTACATTGACCCCCGCACCCGGTATAAAAGTAATTAATGATACTTTTTGAATTTATATTGAGCCTCTTGCAAAATGAACGTTGTTGCGAGATCGAGAGAAAAATTTCCTGTGCAAGGATAAAAGTTGAAACCACCCGGAGGCGTAGCAGCGCTACGCTGAGGACGGTTTTAACTTGAAGACACAGCACAGGGGATTTTTAGCCGATCGGAGTAAAAGAAACTTGCCTCATGTGACCTATCCCCACCCCAAGGGGATGGGGCATTACGGCCACATGAAAACTGGCAATTTTCGGAAAACATTAACTGCATTTGATGCCATCCATCCCCGCCGCAAGCAGCGGGGCATTCTGGCATGGCCTCGTAAATGTTCATTTTGCAAGAGACTCAGAAATATTTGGCATTCCCTGACGGGCACAATTGGTATTTTATGAAAACCGATAGCAATATATCAGAGCGTTTTTCTTCTTTGCTGCTGCCGATTCTCTTATGCCTGCTGTTAAATCTGATACCGGCACACAGCGCTTACGCCCAGAAAGCATCAATTACGGATTTCACCGTCTCCAATTCTAAAAGCCAGATTTTACTTTATCTGACTGTAACCGACTGTTTTACCGGGGAGATGGAAGATGCCATTCATAACGGTATACCGGCAACTTTTACATTTTATGTTGAAATCTATCGGCAACGATCCAGATGGCCGGACAGGAAAATTAAAAAATATGAATTCAACCACATTATAGAATATGACAGCCTGAAAAAAGAATATAAGGTCCGAAGGGAAGAAAAAAACGATTATAAAATGACTTCTTCACTTGGCGATGCCAAATTGCTCATGTCTGAAATAAATGGATTTGCAGTCTTACCGCTTGAGGAAATCGACCCCAAATCTTTTTACATCATAAGGGTAAAAGCCAAATTGGCCCGCAAAACCTTACCGCTATATTTTCATTATCTGATTCCATTTACTTCTCTCTGGGATTTTGAGACAGAATGGTATGATTTAAAACTGAATCTGGGACAATGACATTAACGCCGCATGAAATAAGGAAAAGGAGAACGCGCTATGCAATTCTGATCTGCCTTATCCTCATTCCGGTTCTCACCTATCTTGAAACCGTGGTTTTCAAAATAGGTGAAATTTCCTTTCCGATCAGCGGTAATGTTCTTGTTTTCTCCCTGATAAATGTAAATATTATTCTGCTGATGCTCATGGTATTCCTGGTTCTCAGGAATCTGTTGCGATTTGTCTTCGAACAACGCCAGATTGGTCTTGGCAAATATCTCAGGACCAGGCTTATTATATCCTTTATATCCCTTTCCCTTGTCCCGACAATATTATTATTCTTCATTGCATTACAGTTTGTCTCAACCAGCATGGACTATTGGTTCAACTCAAATGTTGAAGCCTCTCTTGATGAATCGTTAAGGGTTGCCCAGGATGTTTACCAGGAAAGCAGGGAGCAGACCATTGCAACAGGAAATACAATTGCTGAACAGCTGACAACCGAAGAGATATTGCAGCTGCCCCCCGAGAAAATACTCTCATTCCTGGAAAACGAACGGACTGTCCGTAATCTTGACGGCCTTACACTCCTGTCAGATCAGCGGCAGACAGTTGCTGAGGTTGAAAGTGATAATATCAACTATCTGAGTCTGCCTGAAATCCCGGCTGACCTTTTCAGGCAGGCCCTTTCAAATGAGACTGAACGGACCGCGATACAACCCGTCCCCACCGGCGAGATTATCAGGGGCCTTACCCCGGTATATTCTGAGAATAAGCCGGATGCCATACCATATATTCTGGTGACAACAATATTCATTTCACAAGACCAGCTTGAACGTATGACTATAATCTCAAAGGGCATTGAAGGCTACCGCCAGTTGATGCTGCTTAAGAACCCCCTCAAAACCAGCCTGCTGGTCATGCTTCTCATAGTGACTCTCCTTATAATCTTCAGTTCGATCTGGTTTGGATTCTATATCGCCCAGGGCCTCACCGGACCCATCGGTAAGCTGGCCACAGCTACGCGCCGGATAGCTGAAGGAGAACTCGATTTTGTCCTGGAAAAAGAA
>JAFDCR010000342.1 GCA_019312685.1 Deltaproteobacteria bacterium
AAAAAAGTTCAACCACCATTCTGCATATTTGATGTTGGCTCGAATATAGGGCAATTCCTCAAGCTAACATTAGAAAACATTTTAACAGACAAATACATGATTCATTGTTTTGAGCCTGGTCGCCACACCTTTGGAGTTCTTGAAGAATCGTTTACCAATGATTCACGTATCGTGTTGAATAACTGGGGAATAGGTAAAGAAAATGGTGAGGCAACTCTGTTTTATGACTCCGTTGGGTCCGGCCTTGCCTCGTTAACTAAAAGAAAGCTGGATCATTTCGGTTATGATTTTGATTTATCGGAGACAGTAAAGATCACTACTATAGATGACTATTGTGAAAAAAACGGAATTGAACACATTCATTTATTGAAAATTGATATTGAGGGACATGAACTAGATGCGTTGGCTGGTGCACGTAAAATGTTCGAAAAAAAATCGATTGACATTATCACATTTGAATTTGGGGGCTGTAATATTGATACCCGCTCTTTTTTTCAGGATTTTTGGTACTTTTTCAGAGAGATTGATATGAAGCTTTTCAGGATTACTCCAAAAGGCTATTTATTCCCAATTAAAGTTTATGATGAAATTCACGAACAATTCAGAACTACAAACTTTATTGCCATAGCTGAAAGTTAACAAAAACACAGTTGCTAAAAGGAAAAGGGGTGGTTGTTAACTTAAACCAAAGTAACAAGGAGGAATAGCAGATCTCCATATTCATCTCTATCGGTTCGCCTTCCCGGGAATTTTCTAGAGGTAGTATAGGTATGCCGGAGCTATGAGATATATAGCTGATCTCCATATCCATTCGCCATATTCAAGAGCAACAAGCAGGTCGAGCAATCTTGCCGGTCTGGCAGCCTGGAGTACTGTCAAGGGTATTGATGTAATCGGGACAGGTGATTTTACTCATCCGACATGGTTTCGCGAACTGCGAGAAAATCTTAAGCCTGCTGAACCGGGTTTCCATAAGCTGAAAGACCCGGACGTGCCTCAGGTTCTTGAATCCTTTTCTGGCTCCAGGGAACAGAACTGCCGTTTTATCCTTACTGCTGAGATCAGTTCAATTTATAAAAAACAGGGAAGAGTTAGAAAAATTCATAATATAATTTTTGTGCCTGATTTTGACTCAGCTGCAAAAATAAACACGCGCTTAGCCGGTATCGGCAACATTGAATCCGACGGCAGACCCATCCTGGGGCTTGATGCCCATGATCTGCTTGAGATAGTCCTTGAATCAGCTCCTGACGGCTTTTTGGTTCCCGCACACATCTGGACCCCCTGGTTTTCCCTTTTCGGTTCTAAATCCGGATTTGATGCCATTGACGAGTGTTTTGGTGATTTAAGCAAATATATCTTCGCCCTTGAGACAGGGCTGTCGTCTGATCCTGAAATGAACAGACTGGTTTCAGCCCTGGACCGTTATACCCTGATTTCAAATTCCGACTGTCATTCGCCTGGTAAACTGGGCAGGGAGGCGAATATTTTTACCTGCGGCTTTAATTTTTTTTCTATGCGGGATGCTTTGAAAAATACGGTACTCGGAGGTTTTGAGGGCACCATTGAATTCTTCCCGGAAGAAGGGAAGTACCATCATGACGGCCACCGCAAATGCGGTATCAGTCTCAGCCCACAGGAAACCAGAAAGCTGCACAACATTTGTCCGGTCTGCTCCAAGCCGCTTACCATTGGGGTGATGCACAGGGTAATGGAACTGGCGGACAGGGAAGAACCTTATTTCCCTCCGAACTCTCCGGGCTATCACAGCCTTATTCCGCTCACCGAAGTGCTTGGCGAGATATTCTCCAAAGGACCTGCAACCAAGACAGTTCTTAACGAGTATGCAAAACTCATCGGCATGTTTGCCTCTGAATTCAATCTGCTGCTCAATGTCCCTGTGGAAGAGATAAATGAACGTTATTCACCGGTGTTGGGAGAGGCTATAGACAGGATTCGCCACGGGAAAGTGATCAGAAGGCCCGGGTTTGACGGAGAATTCGGTGTCATAAAGGTTTTTGACGAAGGCGAGTTAGAGGAAATGGTTGGCCAGTTCTCACTTTTCCATAAAGAGAAGCCCAGGAAAAGGCCTGCCCCTGCAACAAAGCCGTCATTGCTCGACTTTACCACGGTCAAACGGGATACGGATCCAATGACTTCCGAACAGACCCTTAATGATGACCAGACCGCGGCTGTTGCATCTGACAGCAGGCATATAGTTGTTACCGCAGGGCCTGGGACCGGCAAGACGTTTACCCTGATATGCAGGATCCAGAGACTGCTGAAAGAAAGAAGGGCAAATCCGGCCGATATAACTGCAATAACATTTACGAACAGGGCGGCTGAGGAAATGCGGGAACGGCTTGAAAAGGTGGAAGGTCTGCAGATTGATAACCTTTTTATCGGCACCTTCCATTCCTTCTGCCTCAATCTACTCAGGGAAGATAACAGGGAGCTGAACGTAATAGATGAAGCCGGCTGCAACAGGATTATGACAAGGCTTTTTCCCGGACTGTCCTCTCTGGAAATCAAGAAAATTAAGAAACAGCTTGAAACCTATTACCATTTGGGGACCCCAGCCTCTCACCTGGACAAAGAAGAAGAATTAAACGAACATGTCAGTGCTTACCTGAATGAACTGGAGCAAAGACAGGGTATAGATCTGGACGGCATTATCCCACAGGCTGTCTTTAGACTGAAGAATGAAGAAAGGTTATTAAACCGGGTAGGTTTAACGGTTAAATATCTTTTTATAGATGAATTCCAGGATTTAAACAGTTCCCAATATGAACTCGTACGCATTCTTGCAAACCACTGTTCCGTTTTTGCCATCGGAGACCCTGATCAGGCAATTTACGGGTTTAGGGGCAGCAGCCCTGAGTTTTTCCACAGGTTCATTGATGAGTTCAGCGCGGAAAATATTGTTTTGGGAAAGAATTACCGTTCAGCAAAAAAAATCCTTCAGGCGGCATCGAAAGTAATTGTAAACAATTACGATCAGGATATAAGACAACCCGCCGGTCTGATTGCTGAACATGATAAACCGGGAAATATTGAATTATACAAAGCAGCATCTCCTCAGGCTG
>JAFDCR010000343.1 GCA_019312685.1 Deltaproteobacteria bacterium
AGAGTAGCGGCCAATCCCATTCCCTTGATGCCATGACTTTTAATTGTGGTAGTTGCAAAGCCAAGGTCGGACAGCGCCTTCCGGTCGACCTTTCTTTCGGTCCCGATAAAAAGTACTTCACAGTCCGGGTAAGTACTCAGCATTGCCTGGGCAAGTGATATCCCGGGAAAGAGATGGCCGCCGGTGCCTCCGCCGGTAACAATAAGCCGTAAATTATGTGTTCTGTCTACACTCATATTATTGGGATAAGTGCTCTTCAACTTTAGGGGTGGAACGGTTTTTAATAGCCTTAACGGAACGTATAAAAACATCACCCCGCTCTGCATAGCTCTTGAACATGTCAAAACTGGCGCATGCCGGTGACAGTAAAACAATATCACCCGGAGCGGCCAGTTCCGCTGCCCGCACCACGGCTTCCTGGAGGGTTTCCAGTGTTTCAATATCAGCGTAAGCCATGAATGCCCGTTTCATTTTGTCCTTGGCTTCACCTATGAGCAGTATTTGTTTGACCTTCCGACGCACGGGTTCATAAAGGTCGGAGTAATCACCACCCTTATCCCTGCCGCCGGCAATGAGGATGATGGGCTGATCAATTGCATTAATGGCGGAGTAAAGCGCCCCGACATTAGTTGCTTTTGAATCGTCTATGTATCTGACTCCATCGATCTCAGCCACCAGGGACATCCGGTGGGCGAGCGGTTTAAAGGAAAGAAGGCCCTGGATGATATCTTTTTGCCTGCATCCCATTAAACGGGCAGCAAGAATTGCTGCTGCACCATTCTGCAAATTAGGAGGATTTTTTAAACCGGTTCCGCTCAGGTCGTATTCCTCGCCGGACATATTGTCCGGCAGGGCGGATTCGCTGCTGTTTTTCAGGATGATTTTCCCGTCCTTAATCTGGGCTCCTGCAAGATCGGCGAGTTCCCTGCCAAAGAAGAATTTGCGGCTCTCGGGCCACAGGTGTCTGCGGTTCATGATTTCAGGATCGTCTCCGTTAAGTACGGCGAAATCATCTGGTGACTGGGCCCTGAATATTTTGAATTTGGAATCAACGTAGGCTGCATATGAGGTATAGCGTTCAAGGTGATCCGGACTGATATTAAGCAGAACCGCAACCTTAAAAGGCAAACCATTATCTGCGCCGCCGGTATCAAGCTGAAAGCTGCTGATCTCCGCCACAACAATATCATTATCCTGGGGACCGGATATATATTCCAAAAGGGGAGTGCCGATATTGCCTCCCACAAAAACTTTTTCAAAACCGGCCCGGAAAATATCGCCTAAAAGTGTAGTGACCGTGGTTTTGCCATTGGTGCCGGTTATGCCGACAACCGGGGTTTTTAAATAATGGGCCGCAATCGCCAATTCTCCCAATACAGGGATTGAACACCGCTTTGCTTCAATAAGCGGTTCAATGGTAAGGGGGATACCGGGGCTGACAAAGATAAGGTCTACGGCGGTAAACCGGTTAACCGAGTGACCGCCGGTTTCGCAGGGAACATCATTATTTTCAAGCCAGGTAAGGATTTTGGGATCAAGAGTATCCCGGGGGGAGGAATCCGATACGGAGACCAGGGCACCCTTTTGGAGAAAGAACTTCACCGCCGCCAAGCCTGTTTTGCCCAAACCGACAACCAGGACAGACATGCCCGGGTCAAGGAAATCGAGGTTGTTATTATTTATTGCCGAAGTCGCCATGAATTACTTTATTTACCTGAGTTTCAAGGTCGCCAGTGCCACAAGGCCTAAAATTATGGATATAATCCAGAAGCGGACCACAACCTTTGGTTCGGCCCAGCCTTTTTTCTCAAAATGGTGATGGAACGGAGCCATCAGGAATACCCTTTTGCCGCCTGAAAGTTTGAAGAAACCAACCTGGATGATTACCGAGAGTGCTTCCATGACAAAAATACCGCCGACAATCGCCAGCAGTATTTCCTGCTTGGTAATGATTGCTATTGCCCCAAGCGTTCCACCCATTGACAGTGAACCGACATCGCCCATGAACATGTGGGCCGGGTAGGCGTTGTACCAGAGAAAACCGAGACTGCTGCCAACAAGGGCCCCACAGTAAACAGCCAGTTCACCGGCACCGGGAACAAAGGGTATCTGAAGATATTTTGCCAGAAGGGCATGGCCTGCCAGGTATGAAAAAATTAAATAAACTGAGCCGGTAATGACGATCGGGCCTGCAGCCAGACCGTCCAGTCCGTCGGTGAGGTTTACGGCGTTGGAGGCCCCGACAATTACAAGAACGGCAAAAATAATATAAAACCACCCCAGGTCCGGTCTGATGGTTTTAAAAAAAGGAATGCTTAAATGACCGTCAAATTCTGGATGCCTAAAGAGAAATATGCCAAGAAGAAGCGCGCCGATAATCTGCAGCACTAATTTACCCTTTGCACTCAATCCCTTGCTGCTGCTGACTGAGATTTTTTTGAAATCATCAATGGCGCCAATGGTGCCAAACCACAGCGTGACGCCCAGAATCAGCCAGACGTATCGGTTGGTCAGATTGGCCCAGAGAAGGGTGGTATTTATTATAGTGAATATAATGAGCATTCCGCCCATGGTGGGCACTCCTTCTTTTTTCAAATGGGTTTCAGGGCCGTCATCCCTTATTACCTGACCGATCTGCAGGTTTTTGACATAACGAATAAAGGCAGGGGCAACTAAAACAAAGAAGAGAAAAGCGGTGATTGCGGCGCCAATGGTCCGGAACGTGATGTAACGGAAGACATTGAAGCCAGCAAACAGGTCGTTCAGTGGGTAGAGTAAGTGGTATAACATTTGATTCAGTTGCCCTCTGCCTTTATTGTATCCTGATCCTTGTGTAATAATTCTAAAACCTCTTCCATGCGCATTCCCCTTGAACCTTTGAGCAGCAGCCAGTCGCCTCTGGTGATCCTCTTTTTCTGTTCAAGCAGTTTCAGCCAGGCGGCAAGATCCGCCTTGCTGCTGAATACTCTGGCGGCTTCAGGATCCATACCGGAAGCTAATGCGCTGGTTACCAAATTCTGGGCCTGGCTGCCGAATGCTGCCAGAAAATCTATCCCGAGTTCATAAACTGCCTTGCCTATTGCCTTATGGGCATCATTGCTGTGCTCGCCCAGTTCAAGCATATCACCGAGAACTGCCACGGCTTGCCGATCTTTTTTAAGATCTTTCAAGGTGCGTAGAGCGGCCATCATTGATGCCGGGTTGGCATTGTAACAGTCATTAAGTACCTTGATCCCGGAGGCCAATTCTTCAATACAGGTTCTTTTTTCATATGGCATGAAGGCTGAGAGACCTTCAATTATTTCATCCAGGCCGATACCTGCACCATGGGCCATGGCAGCAGCTGCCAGACTGTTGCTTATGTTATGGCTGCCCAGGGCCTTAATTATTACTCGACCTTTTTCCGCGCCGATGTGCAGGGTGAAAGCCATGCCGTCAGGGCCGAGGCTTTCGATGTCAGTGGCCCGGACATATGCCTCCGGTCCGCAGCCGAAAGTGATTTTTTCCTGAAGCAACTGATCAGCAAGGGAACGGATAATTTCGTCATCCAGATTGACTATTGCTTTTCCTTCAGGTTTAAGGCCGTCAAAAAGTTCATTTTTCGCCTTTGCCACACCCTGGATATCACCGAGACCCTCCAGGTGAGCTTCCTGAATGTTAATGATGCAGGCAATATCAGGATCGGCTATTTCAGTCAGG
>JAFDCR010000344.1 GCA_019312685.1 Deltaproteobacteria bacterium
CCTGACTCGATAAGAACCGTATGACCTGATTCTGCAAGCGCACGCACACCAACCGGAACAATACCGACCCTGAACTCCTTGTCTTTTATTTCCCGCGGGACACCGATGATCATATAATCTCTCCAGATGGATTTAAGAAGAAGTTTAATACACCGTGAAACCTTTGCTAACCTAGTCTAAATCGGTAAATTTTGACAACCTGTTTATTGTAAACCGGTCATGCTGACCTTAAGGTAGTATGATTTCGCAGGATAACAGTAATTGATTATAGTATAGTTATGGAGAGTGCATGATATGCAGAAAACAGAGGAGTTTAAATGGAAATTACCCTGCTGATGGCATTAATTCTAACCGCTGGTTTTATTGCCGCCAAAGCCGGCCAGGTATTCCGGCTGCCTTCTGTCACCGGCTTCATCGCTGCAGGTGTTCTCCTTGGGCCGTCAGGTTTTAATGTAATCACTGCCGAGGCAACAGGGAATCAGCTCAGGCATTTTACCCAGATTGCCCTGATGCTGATAGCTTTCGGCATCGGAGAACATTTGGAACTGAAACGGTTGAAGGTTACTGCCAGAACCGTCCTGTCAATCTGTCTGGCGGATACGGCCGCCGCCCTTCTCCTGGTCGCCGGGGCTATTTTGGCGGTTACCATGGTAATAGGGGCAGGCGGCCCGGCTTACTATTTTAAAGATTACGTGGTTCTGGCCATAATACTTGGAACGGTTTCCATAGCCACTGCACCAGGCACCATTCTTTTCATAACCCGGGAAAGCAGGGCTGTCGGTCCCCTCACGACAACCCTGTTGCAGGTGGTTGCGGTAAACAACGGCCTGGCCATTGTTTTTTTTGGTGTCGGCCTGGTACTCGCAAGGCAGGTAGTAGGGGTTGATCATACCCTTTGGGGAACGATGCTGACCATCCTGGCAAAAATTTCTTTTTCCCTGCTGCTGGGCGTGGCAACAGGCCTGATCATAGATTTTATCATACATCGGTTACGGGACAGAGGCGAGATGCTGACCGCTGGCCTGGCCCTGCTTCTTTTATGTGGCGAGATGGCAAGATTTCTTAAACTTTCACCGCTTCTTGCAGGTATTGCCATCGGTTTTACCATTGTAAACAGAGACCGCAGGGATGTCAGGCTCTTCAGGACGCTCAATGCTTTTGAGCCGCCGATTTATGTCCTGTTTTTTACCCTTGCCGGTGCCCACCTGGATTTCTCCGCCTTAACTATAGCCGGCTGGCTGGGATTTATTTATTTCCTTCTCAGGTTTATAGGCAAGACTGTCGGAACATACCTTGGGGGAGTCCTGGCAGATGCAAGCTGGCAGTTGAGAAAGTATCTGGGGATGGCCCTTATCCCTCAAGCCGGCGTGGCCATAGGTCTGGTCTTTTTGATAAACGGAGACCCGGATCTTAACAAATATGCCGCAATTCTGACTCCGACTGTGTTGGTTGGTGTCTTATTTGCTGAGCTTATCGGGCCGGCCTGCACAAAATATGCTTTGGAAAAATCAGGAGAAGCAGTTGTCGGCAACGGTTCGGGATCCGGGGTTGAGCCGGTGAAATGTGATGTTTATTTCCCTGAAGAGCCACGGGATGCTCAGCTTCCACAGTGGTCATGGGAAAAGCTAACTCCGGCTTCATCGCCCGTTGGTTCTGTTGTTTTCGGAGTATCCCAAGAGAGCACGGTCGGCGGACTTGCCAGAATGGCAACACTGCTGGCCCATCATTTCAGGGCCCAGCCGGTCGCCGTAAGGATTGATACTGGAAAAGAAGAAACCGACACGGATATTTCAGAGCTTTTTGCAATTGCTGCTCAGGAAGCAAGAAGCCTTGGTTATGCTCTACATACCGCTGAAATAAGGGCGGAAAGCATAGCAAAAGGGATTGTTGCGGCTGCAAGAGAAAAAAATGCCCTGACAATCCTGCTTGGATATCCTTTTCAGAGAACGGAGCACAGCTTTAATAAGATAGTAGAAGATATTGCCGCAGCTGCTTCCTGTCCAATTACGATAGTCAGGTTCACCGGCATACTGCATACAGAAAGGATACTTGTACCGATTATTAGCTCTACTGATCTTGAAGTAATCGGCGACACACTCTGCTCATTGGCCCATGTCGGAAAGCACCACATAACTTTACTGCGCCTTCTTTCAGCGGATGTGCAGGAAGATGAGATGGCAACCTATGAAAAAAAATTATATAACTGGGCCGCAGGTAAGGCTTTACCGTTTGTAAAATGCATTGTCACCAAGGCGGAAGCACGATTGGAGGAAATACTGAAACAGGCGCTTTGCTATGATTTTGTTATCATGGCAGTATCGCAGGGTACAGGTATCAAGAAACTCCTGATCGGCTCTCTGGCAGACGATGTGGCCGGCAGCTGCCAAAGGCCGATGCTGATAGTACACCGGCCGCGGCTGTAATTCTAATCCGTTCTTTTGTTGCTTGCCCTTGACAACCGGCCCTAATACAGTTATCCCATTAATTATGGAAGAAATATTCCGTATTAAAACAATTAATCGCATCGCACCGGAAGGACTGGCCCTTTTCGGTCCTTATTTTCAAGTAGGGCCCGATATTCCCAATCCCAATGGTATCATAGTGCGCAGCGGCAAGGTCGATACGGATGATTACCCGGAGCTTCTGGCAGTGGCAAGAGCAGGGGCCGGGGTTAATAATATATCGGTTGACAAGGCAACCCGGCAGGGAATCTGTGTATTCAATACTCCAGGAGCCAATGCCAACGCTGTTTCAGAACTGCTCTTTGCCATGCTGGGTGTGGTCATGCGTCATATCCATCAGGGGGTAGAGTTCTGCAAGGAACTTTCAGGTCTGGACGATGAGGCAATCAGCCGGGCGGTAGAGTCACAAAAAACAAAATTCAGGGGAGCTGAACTGGCAGGCAAGACCCTTGGTGTTGTTGGTGTGGGGAAAATAGGAGTAATGGTTGCTAATGGCGGGGTGCAAAGGCAGATGAAAGTTGTCGCCTTTGATCCTTTTCCGGCCATAGAAAATATTCATTCCTTATCCTATGACGTAAAACTCACCAGAAACCTGGGGGCAGTTCTGCAGCAGGCAGATATTGTTTCAATCCATGTGCCCCTGAATCAGAAAACAAGGGGGCTGGCGGGCAGAGAGTTTATCGCCCGGATGCAGCCGGGAGCAACACTGATTAATTTTTCCCGGGGTGAGATTGTGGATGATGAAGCTGTACTCCAGGCCCTGGATGCAGGTAAGCTTGAAGGCTATATTACGGATTTCCCCAACAGTAAAAATTTGTCTCACCCACGGGTACTAGCATCTCCGCATCTCGGGGCGAGCACTGAGGAAAGTGAGGAAAACTGCGCCTGTCTGGCAGTTTCGGAACTGAAAGATTATCTGGAGTATGGCACCATAAGCCGTTCGGTAAATTTTCCCACAGTTGAATCGATTCCTTCCGGGGCCTGCAACGCAAGGCTTATTATGATAAACAAAGATATTCCCGGCATGATCGGTTTTGCCTCCAATATCATTGGTACCAACAGGATAAATATTGCGAGTTACCTGAACGAGAGCAACGGCGCCATAGGCTATAATATTATAGATGTAGAGTCCCCTATTCCACCGGATGTTATAGCTCAAATTGAAGCGCATCCGGATGTAATCCGTACCAGGGTGATACCCTGTCATAACTAAATCCTGAATAGATAGACAGCGGTTTCGGAAGTGTTCAAGTTGCATGAAAAGAGACTGTACTGCACTGTATAGCTACGGGGAGTAACCTTGGCCTTAGTTAATATTGATTCCGTGTTACGCTCTCTTTTGCAGAAGCTTGCCAAGCTTAATGCACCCCAGGGAATCGAGCTGCTGTCTTATAAACGAAACCGCTCAATCGCAGTTTTGTTGCTGGCTGATGGGAAAATACTTGTACGGGAGCGCGGTTATCGTGATGGAGAGCAGGTTATTGAAAAGGAAGCGCTGCCAAAGTTTTTAAAGTCAACTATTAAATATGAGTTTCCCAGAAGCAGAAAAGTGAGGATGTATCAGCTTAATAATCCTGAAGAAACTGAAAAAGTCCGGAAAAAACTGTAAAGTCAGCAAGCAGTTAAAATAATAAGGATGCTGAATTTACTAATTTGGTTTTACCCACAGCTTTCAGTTTTCTGAGGCTGAGGAGGTATCTTTTGATGAGGAAAAATATTCTTCGTCAATATGGTAGAGGGTGACAGGCTGACGGGTAATCCCTATGCTGTTTTCACTGAGGAGCATGAGAAGATGCTGCCCGTCAATAAGTTTTACCTGGATACTATCCGGTGTGATTGCAGCTTCTTTGCATTCCTTGGTAAAACGGCCGAGAGTGATTAACGTGGTGCGGAAACATTCGCGGCTCGCAGCAGCTTTCCTTAACTGGTCTAAAGCCGGTCTGCCTGTAGAGGTTTGATAACGTTTAACATGTATGACTTCAGGGACGGTGTTGATGCCGAACTGGATGGAAGCTGTGACCTCAACTCCCTTGCTGCCGCTTTCCCTGGTAATTTTTATATCTTCATAGCCCAGAGCCTCGAGGAGTTCCTGCACAAGAAATTCAAAATCCCTCTGCTGCATGAAGGCAAGAAGGCTGTTTAACTTGTGCATCTGCTCCTGGTTAAAATCCTTGATTGCCCTAACAACGTCCCTTTTCTGGTCCAGGTCGGTCTGAGTGAACTGTTCGGCATAGTCCAGGCCTTTTTTGGTGATTAGATATGTTACACCCTCCCGGGAAACATAACTTCTTTCAACAAGGTTGTTGAGCCTGCGGCGCAGAGTATCCCTGATGGTTGCCTGGGTCCCGAAGTGGGAGTGTTCCCGCAGAAAATCGCTCCATTCAGGCAGAATATCCCGTCTTCTGGCGGAAGTTTTGCCGGCAAGTATTCGTAAAAGGTGGGGGAGTCCCTCCTGGTCATCAATTTCAGCAAGGAGTTTCGGGTCATTGGCAAGAAATGCCTGGCCCCGGGGGGTCGTTTGGTAAACGCCGAAAACATTATCACTCAGCAGGCCGTTGTTGTTAATAAAAAGATATGAACCGTACACATGGCGCGGATTTACTTCCTTGTTGCTTTCCTGCCAGATACGTTCTGCTAGGACTGCGGCATCACCGGTTAATCTTTTCGCAATCCATGATTCGGGGGTGGACCAATCTACCGGCTGTCTCGGGGTGCCGGTCTGCTCTTCTATAGACTTGAACATTGCCTTGATCGCTGCCTGGGAGACACCCTCAAATATCTGCAGCAGGTGTCGAACTTCAGAATAGAGCGGAAATTGCGGTGTCCGAACTTTGAGAGTCTTTTTACTCATATGGTCTCCTTGGGCAAAGAGTCATAACCTATTGATAAATGACAAGTTTTTCTCCCGGGTGGATGTACTTGTTGGCACTCAGGTTGTTCCAGGCCAGCAGTGCAGGCAGGGCAACATCGAACCGATCGGCAATAGTAGACAGGTTGTCCCCTTTTTTTACAATATAAATATGCATTTTGTTATCCTGTCTCCATTTTTCAGCCAGAATCGCAAAACGGGAATGAAAGTTTTCGCCGGAGCCTTTCGGGACTGCAATAATATGACTTCCCTTAGGTAGGTTGTGCCCTCTTACTTCAGGGTTAAGGTCCTTAATCTGCTTAAAGTAAGTTTCAGCAGCCTGCGCCACAAGATATAAGGGAGTTCTGTATGACAGGGTTAATTTGACTTTGTCAAAGGATATTGGCGGATAATAATCTTCCGGCTGAAGGTGAAAACCGAAGCGGGCGGGATTGGAAAAAACAAGTTTGACTGCAATGATTTTAAAAATATAGCGCTGGGTCTCCAGCGGGAGATAGAAGTCATAATAGTTATCAACTTTCTGTCTGCTCTGTTCTTCCTGAATGCGGTCTTCGCCGACATTATAAGCTGCTGCCGCCAGAGTCCAGGAGCCGAAAAGGTCGTGCAGTTCCTGCAAATATCTGACAGCGGCCTTAGTGGAAGCAAAGAAATTGCGGCGTTCGTCAATATTCCTGTTAATGGTAAGCCCATATCTCCGCCCGGTTGATTTTATGAACTGCCAGTAACCGACAGCTCCTTTGGATGAGCCGGCATGGGAAAGAAGGGCGCTTTCAACCACAGCAATATACTTGAGATCTTCCGGCATATCATTTTGGGCCAGGATTTTCGCAATGTAAGGAAAATAGCGGGTGGAGCGCTTCAGCCAGAGAATGACCTGGGGCCGGTTCCAGAGAATAAGAAGCAGTTCCTTTTCAAGTCTTTCGCGCACTTCGGTGGAATCAAGCGGTAACTGCTCGCTACAGAAAGTCACCGGCCCCCCGATCCTGATGGCTGAAATAAGAGACGGCAGGGAGGCCGGGGAAATATTATCCATAGTTTCCCCGTTAACATTTGGACTGAGAATACAGAACACCAGTACAGAGAATAATAAAAAATGTTTCTGCATAATATCCTCCCTTCCAGCTTTAATTTCCCTAGCGGAATAAAAGTTTAGATTTTACTCCACTCCTGTCCAGCACAACGTCGTCTTGATTGATTGCACTGATGATATAACCTGAGACCATATCGCCTTCACGCAGTATCCGGTTATTAATAACCGTAAGCCTTTTTTCGGGGATTTTTGACCAGGTGATTGCCTGCAGCTTCATATCCGGATCGTCGAGTTTCGGGATTTCAATATCTTCAACCTTTGCAAAAGGTTGCCGGGTATATCCAGAAGCGGCAATTGATTTTTCAGCAGGCAGTGCTCTCTGTTCACTTGTTATTGAGTCGGAAGCTACCGGGGACGGGACAGTTTCATCTGTTGTTTTTTTCTCAGAAATTGCAACATTGTCTTGAGCGGTTATCTGGGACGCAGATACCTTCAGGCCGGCAGCCCTCTGTTCAACAGGCTGCTCAGCAGATTCTGAAACAGCAAGGGGTATGTCCCGGGACACCTTTTCTGTTTCAGGAGCAACTTTTTCAGATGATGTTTTAGTAAAATCCTGTGAAGAAATTTCAGAAATTATTTTCTGTTCTGTGGAAAGCGGCTGGACAATTTTTTGCGGCACATCTTGAGGAGGTTGGGTTTTTCCGGATAAGAGCCACCAGCCCGTCAGAACGACAAGGCCGCAGACAATGCCGCCGCCGATCACCATCAAAATGATATTGTAAGCAGAATTTTGCTTTTCCGTATCTGCCAATGGTACAAATTTGCTGTCAAACGGCTGGGATTCCTCCAGATGCCTTGGCTCATTTTCCAGTTTTTTCAGGGCGCGAAGTATTGAGCTCAAATGCCGTTCTCCTTTCTCTCTGCTTTAAATGAAGCAAGGGTTGGTTTGATGAACTCGCTGCTTTCATTATAGAGGGCCATTTTGGTAAAGGAGCCGACCGTACCGTCAACATTCAGACCATACTTCTTTTGGATGTCCTTAATGATTTGTCTGGTATTGTTGTCATATGTGTCTGACATGTCAACACCACTGTACCCTATCTGCTGCAGAAGTTTTTTTAAGCGCCTAATTTTCTTTTCTGTGGAGTAATGGCTGATCACTCCGTTTAATTTATTAAAATTTTTCCAGAAAACATATGCCTCGCCGGACCAGTACTTCAAGAAAATATCCCTACCCACCGAGACCAAGGAGTTGTGCAGGCCTTCGGTAAAATATACTGTATCCTCATTAATAGATGAAACTGCAATATATTTAGGCCAGTTGTGCCCAGGAAGGTAAAAGGTAAAAATCGTCGGCAGGTTGAGGGATTGAATCAGAGTAAGGTCAGACTCGGTTGCAACCGGCTGGACCTGCAGGCCGAACTGTGTGGCAGCCTCCTGAAAAAAGAAGGGATCTTTGGTCATTCTTTTTTTAAGTAAGGGGTCCCTCCCTGTCGGAAACCACAGATTCAGGATATCATCTATGGAGGTGTTGCGGGAATATCGGGCATTGAGGCTTTTTAAATATTCAAAAAAGAATAGATCCTCTTCATCGGCACGGGGTTGACCGGCCTCAAGGTTTGGTACGGTTTGCTGCTCAGCAGCTGTCATCCCTACTGCAGGGTGGTCTTTGACGCTTACGATAAAATTGTTGTAACCGCTGTTAATGAGGTCCATGCTTGCCTCCTTGGCAAGATTAAAAGACTGATATATATCGGCCACAACCACAAAAGCCGCATCACCGGAAGAGTTTTCCTGGGCATACATGAAACTCTGATACCCAAGGGCCTGCAGCTCTTCAACAAGGTTGCCGGCCAGGGCTTCAGACTGAAAAGAACTTGCATGTACAGAGTATGAGACGGATTCCTCGGTTATTTTTTCAAGGGTGCTATCAGTATATTTCTCTGCCAGCAGTTCTTCAGTCTCCTGTTCTGAGATGGGTTCCTTTAGGGCCATTGCATTTGTATCAGCCGCCGGAATACTAACATTCTGCTGAACCTTTTGTCCCTCATCAGGAATAATGTCGGTTTTTCCAATTAAAGAAGCCTCCTTGGCAGCAGGTTCTTCAGCATGAACTGTCTGCTCTTTCTGAAGTTGTGCAGTAGTTAAGGCCTCTGTTTTCAGAAGGTTTTCTTTGGATAGAAAAAACATGAGTACGGCCAGGGTAGCGATTACAGCTGCTGCAACCGCAAGCCCTGAAACACCCTGTAGCAGACCGGGGGAAGAACCTGGTTTTTCCCTTGTCAACTCCTTGATTGCCTCTTTGGCTAAGGCACCGGTTATTTTGAAGCTGTTTCGACCGAATGCATTCAACAGGGCCCTGTCACAGGCAATATTTATCAGGCGCGGAATTCCCTTTGAGTATTCATATATAACCCGATAGGAAGTTTTATCAAAAGGCGGCCCGGCTCTATGCGAAGCCAGGGAAATGCGATGCCTGATGTAATCCTTTGTTTCCTGAAAGGTCAGAGGATCAAGGTGGCTGTTGATTGTAATGCGCTGTCCCAACTGCCGTAGCTGCTGGGATGAAAGCATTTCACCCAGCTCGGGCTGACCGACCAGAATTATCTGCAGCAGTTTTTCCTGGGTGGTTTCCAGGTTGGAAAGGAGGCGAAGCTGTTCCAGAACCTCAAGGGAAAGATTCTGGGCTTCATCAATGAGGACCAGGACTTTTTGCCCGGCCGCTTTTTTTTCAATCAAAAATCCATTGAGCGTATCGATCAAATCCTTAGTGTTGTCAGGTTCGGAATCAATCCCGAATTCATCATTGGTTGCTTTGAGAAGCTGCAGGGCATCGAGTTTCGGGTTGAAGATATAGGCAGCGTCAATGTTCTTATCAAGATTTTCCAGAAAAACTCTGCACAAAGTAGTTTTCCCGGTCCCGACCTCTCCGGTAATTTCCACAAATCCTTCACCATGGGATATTGCATATGTAAGGTGGGCAAGAGCCTCTTCATGGCTTTTGCTCAAAAAGAGATATTCCGGGTTGGGAACCAGTTTAAACGGCTTTTCTTTGAAACCAAAAAACTTGTTATACATATGAGAGTTTTACTTGAAGTTGACCTGTGTATGTTTAACCGTTTCTCTTGGTGCCGGAATAAGTAAATGCCTTGTTGATCATTTTGATAAAGGAACCTTTATCAATGCCGATATCTTTACCGCAACTGCATTTTATCTTTTGGTCCATGGGTGTAAAGTTATATTTTTTTGTGATTCTCGCTTTATGACAGCGTAAGACCTCACCCGGACCGATCTTGTCATACTTCCAGAGTTTATTTTTGCAGGCTGCACAACGGATAACCAACACGTTACTTCTCAACGGAATTTACAGCACCCCGTTTTACATCTTTTTCTTCCTGTTTCTGATGCAATCGGATGGTCCTGTTCATAATCTTTAAAGGTTTAATATAGTTACACCTCAATCAGGCTTCGGGTCAAGCCCTGTTTTTAACAGGCTATTTATTCATTCTCGGCAAAGTATGTTGCCACAGTCTTGAGTCATTGATGATCATCTTGTATTATGCCTTATTACAGCGGAAAAAGAAACTGTCGGTTTGCAATCTTGCAAAGAGGATATCTATAAAGCGGGAGAAGATTATGGGTAACGGGCAGGAATGGAGCGTCGGAAAGCTTCTGGGCACCTCAAGCGCTTATTGGCGGTCAAGCACGGTCCATGCTGCAGTAAGGCTGGATGTTTTTTCCGTAATCGGGGAAGGAAAGCTGACTGCAGAAGAGGTGAGTGAGAAGATTGGTGCAACCTCCCCCCGTGGAATAGTGATGCTTCTTAATGCATTGACTGCCATGGGTCTTTTACAGCATGAAAATAACAGTTATAAAAATACCGCCTTCAGCAGGTCGTGCCTGATAAAGGGTGAGCCCGCCTATGTCGGCTACATTATTATGCATCATCACCACATAATGGACGGCTGGTCTCAACTGCATGAGGCGGTCATCCAAGGCGCCCCGGTGGAACAAAGGTCGTACGGTGAGGAGGCGGAGCGGGAAAGTTTTCAGTTGGGTATGTTTAATCTGGCAATGGCTATTGCGCCGTCGATAGCAGCAGAAATTAGCCTGGAGGGAAAACATCATCTGCTTGACCTGGGTGGCGGCCCAGGCACCCACGCCATACATTTCTGCCTGGCGAATCCAGGGTTGAAGGCCACAATCTTTGACCGCAAAACAACAGAACCATTTACCCGGAAAATATCAGAGCAGTTTGGCGTGAGCGACCGAATAAATTTTATAGCAGGTGATTTCAATAGTGATCCGCTTGGCGGCCCTTATGATGTAGCCTGGCTTTCGCAGATCCTCCACAGCAATTCCTATGAGCAGTGCCAAAGCCTTATTGAAAAAACGGTTAACGTCCTGGAACCGGGCGGCTTGATTTTCATCCACGATTTCCTTTTGTATGAAACCATGGACGGCCCGGTCTTCCCGGCGCTTTTTTCACTGAATATGCTTCTCAACAATGAAGGGCGCTCATATTCAGAAAAGGAAATAGGTGAGATGTTGAGCCGGGCAGGTGTCAGGAAGATAAAACGCCTCAGCTTTCGGGCGCCCAATGACTCTGCCATCATCTGCGGAACGGTCTAAGCCTTATACCGGGGACAGTTTCTGCCGGTGTTAATTACTTATATGGCACACTCTATTGTTGACGGCAGAGAGAAAAGTACAGTATGGTTTAATTTTTATTAATAATAAAATCAGTACAATAACTGCAAAAAATGAAGAAAATACGCAATATAGTATTACTATTCACTATCCTACTGGTGGCAACCATGTCTACTTCACCGTTAATGGCAGAAGAACTGGCCCCTCACCTTTATAAATCTACTATGGATAACGGCCTGACCGTCCTGGTAAAGGAGATGCCTGGAACAAGGGTGGCAACAGTCCAGATCTGGGTGAAGGCCGGGAGTGTGTATGAAGATGAAGAAGAGGCTGGTATTACGCATTTTATTGAACATATGATCTTTAAAGGCACTGAGACAAGAGGGCCTGGGGAGATTGCCGAAGCCATTGAGGGGGCCGGCGGCAGGGTAAATGCTTATACCTCATATGAGAATACGGTCTATCATGCCACATTGTCGGCAGAACATTGGGAAATGGCTTTTGAGGTCCTGGCGGATGCCGTTCTCCATTCAGTATTTGATCCTGTTGAGCTTGAACGCGAGAAGAAGGTAGTATTGGAAGAAATCTCAATGAGGTACGACAGGCCTAACATACGGCTGTTTCATGAACTGATGGCTACGGCTTATACCACTCACCCCTACCGGCTGCCTGTGATCGGCAATGAAGAGGCCATTAATAATTTCAGCCGGGACAGGGTGCTCAAGTATATTAACCAGCACTATTATCCTCAAAATTTAACGGTGGTGATTGCGGGTGATGTCAAGAGCCAGGATGTTATGGAAAAGGTCAGCGCCATTATGGGTTCAATGCCCAGGGCTGAAAGGGAAACAGCAACCCTTCCGGCTGAACCGGGGCAGGATGAGGCACGAGTTTTTACCATAAAGGCTGATATTATGCAGCCGCAGATGGCTATTGCCATTCCCATTTCAGAGTTCGACAATCCCGACACTCCGGCCCTCGATGTTCTGGCCCAAATAGCCGGCCACGGTGAAACATCAAGGCTTTACAGGTCGATACGGGATGAAAAGCAGTTGGTTTACGGCATTAATGCCTCGGCTTTTACTCCGACGGATCCGGGCATGTTCGAGATAACGGCAATTCTTGAAGGTTCCAATATGCTGGAGGCGCTTGAGGCTGCGCTGGCAGAGCTTTTCAGGCTTAAATATTTTTCAGTTACCAATGAAGAGTTAAAGCGGGCCAAACACAGCCTTGAGAGCGATTTTATTTTTAACATGGAAAGGGTTGAAGGGCAGGCCCGTGTAATAGGATCATTCGAGATGATGTCCGGGGACCCGAGAGAAGACTCCTATGTGGAAGATATCCGTGCTGTAACACATGAAGACATCATGAGGGTAGCACGGAAATACTTTACTGAAAAAGCCATTAATGTCGGCTTCCTGCTTGAGACAGACAGTGGATTTGAGGTGGATAGTGAAGAGATAAAAAAAATCATCGCTCGAGCCGAAGACACGGCTATCCATGGGGAGTCGGAGGCTATGCTGGCAAATACATATTTGAGCAGAGTGCATCGTTTTGAACTTGAAAACGGCATAGTTCTACTGGTGCGTGAGGACGATACCGTTCCCACTGTTGGCATCAGGGCTGTGTTTCCCGGAGGGTTGAGGGCGGAAACACCGGTAACAAACGGTGCTTTTTCCTATATTAATGAACTGCTGCCCAAAGGGACCCGGAGCATGACCGCCAAGGAGGTTGCCGAGGCCGTGGCTGACATGGCCGGGAGTATTACCGGATTCAGCGGC
The DNA here is from genome assembly GCA_019312685.1 of Deltaproteobacteria bacterium. GTDB lineage: Bacteria > Desulfobacterota > Desulfobulbia > Desulfobulbales > BM004 > BM004. Next base: position 12,793 of record JAFDCR010000344.1, read on the forward strand.
AAGAACACTTTCGGTATAAAAGCAGACTTTCTGGCTCGATTCTTTCCCAAAGGGCTTAAACTGGTAAAGGATATAATTCGTGAACCTGCTTTTGATCCGACGGAAGCGGAGAAAATCCGTCCGGAACTTCTGGCCCAGTTGAAGCAGCAGGAGGATTCCCTGTCGTCGTTTGCCTTTCAGGTATTCAATAGGACATTGTTTGAGGGGCATCCATACGGTCTTAACAGCATCGGTACTGTAGAGGCGATAAAAAGTTTTACCCCCGGTGCCTTAAAGGAGATTTACCTGCAGCATGCAAGGCCGGCTGATCTTGTCCTGGCCATATCAGGAGATGTCAAGGCAGAAGAGACCAAGGATCTGGTTGTCAGCTTATTCGGTGACTGGCAGGCCGGGCAGACTTTTTCTGAGGAGGAGATAGAGGAAGGTATCCTGCCGCCATCTTTTCTGGAAAAAGAAATAATCAGGGAGGTGATCCGTGAAAAGGAGCAGGTTCACCTGGTCATCGGTTTTCTGGGGGCAAAATTAACCGATGAGGACCGTTTTGTCCTTGAGGTCCTTGACACTATCCTGTCGGGCCAGAGCGGCAGGCTGTTTCTTGAGTTGCGTGACAAGCAGAGCCTGGCTTACAGTCTTTCTTCCTTTTCGTATTTCGGACTGGATACCGGAGCATTCGGAATTTACATTGGAACCAGCCCGGAAAAAAGAGAACTGGCGGTCAGCAGCATCTGGCATGAACTCAAGCTTATGCGTGAAGAACCGGTGGGTGAGGAGGAGTTGAACAGAGCCAAAAATATTCTGATCAGCCAGTATGAACTGGCCATGCAGACCCACAGTTCCCAGGCATTGGAGCTGGGATTGAATGAAATGTACGGGCTGGGGCAGGATTTCGGCAACAAGTATATCCAGGCCATCAGGGAAATTGATGCAGCAAAGGTGCTTCAGGTTGCAAGGAAATATATATTGCCGGAGGCATATGTTATGGTGGCGGTAGGAGCCAAACCTGCTGAAAAAACAGAGGAACCGGAGGCGGGAAACACAGAGCCTTCCAGTAAAGTTGACGAGAAATCTGCTCAACAGCTTTAATAAAGGAATGTGCTTCTATACAATTCGCAGGTAAAGAAAAATACCCTTTCACCTTCTGCTACAGGTATTGTTATTACCTGTAAAGATATAAGAGCACTTAAAGGAAAAACTTAACCAGCTAATAATAAAGGGGAAATAATGGACATCATGCAGCAATTCATGATAGCGCCCTCCATATTGTCAGCAGACTTCAGCCGCCTGGGAGAGGAGATAAAGGCTGTTGAAAATGGTGGTGCTGATGTCATTCATGTAGATGTCATGGACGGGCATTTTGTGCCGAACATAACTATCGGCCCCCCGGTAGTTGCTTCTGTCCGCAAGATCACGGACCTGCCCCTTGACGTGCATCTGATGATTGCAGATGCTGACAGGTATATAGATGAGTTTGCCAGGGCAGGCGCAGACTGGATAACAGTCCATGTTGAGGCATGCCCGCACCTGCATCGCACCATACACAGAATAAAGGAGCTGGGAAAAAAGGCAGGCGCCGTCCTCAACCCCGCCACTCCCCTTATAACCCTGGAAGAAATCCTGGGAGATGTCGACCTGGTTATGCTGATGAGTGTAAATCCTGGATTTGGCGGCCAGTCCTTTATCAGGTCCTCCTTAAATAAAATAAAGACCCTCAGGAAGATGATCGAAGACCGCGGCCTGGAAACCGGTATTGAAGTTGACGGCGGTGTCAGCCCTGCAACCATTGACGAAGTTGCCGGAGCCGGGGCCAATATATTTGTTGCCGGATCGGCAATCTTCGGGCAGCCGGACTATGTTGAAGTTATCAGGGAAATGAAGGACCTCTGCAGTTCGGCTGGTGAAAACTGGAAATAATCTCCTGCAAAAGGCTGAAGACCGGGGAAGAGTTATGGCATGGAATACAAATCTTGATGAGCTTCCGGCATATGAGAAGCTTAAGAAGCTGGCCCGAAATCCATTCGACCTCACGGTTCCCGGGGCGCTGTCCCCTGAAAGAATAAAGGGATATAAAGCCGGTGGCGCAGGATTTGACCTGCTTTTTGCAACCCAGCGCATTGATGAAGCAGTGCTGAACGGGTTGCAGCAGCTTGCTGACCAGAGCTGTGCAGTGGATCAGTTCCTGGCGATGAAACGTGGGGCTGTCATGAACAGGATTGATGGTTATGACAGTGAAGAACGGCAGGTACTCCATACCGCCTGCAGGGATATATTCCAGGAAACCCCATATAATGCCGAGGCGACCGGGCAGGCAAAAGAGGAACTGGAAAAGCTCAAAACATTTCTGGCCGAGCTTGACAGAGGGGGTGTGGTCAATGAGCAGGGAGAATCTTTTACGGATTATGTCAATATCGGCATAGGCGGGTCCGACCTGGGCCCCCGTGCCATTTATCAAGCCCTGTCCGCATATTCGCTTGAAAACAGGAGGGTTCTTTTTATTTCCAATGTCGATCCTGACGATGCCGCATCCGTTCTCAAGAACCTTGATCTTGCAAGAACCCTTGTGGGGGTAGTGTCAAAAAGCGGCTCAACCCTGGAAACCCTCACCAATGAAGAGATAGTGCGGGCTGCCTATAGAGAGGCAGGGCTGGATCCCGGAAAACATTTTGTAGCCATTACCGGCCAGGGAAGTCCCATGAACAATCCTGACCGGTATCTGCGCTCTTTTTTCATGTATGATTATATCGGGGGGCGTTTCAGTGCAACATCCATGGTAGGTGCGGTGATGCTCGGTTTTGCCCTCGGTTATGACGATTTTATCAAGATACTGCGGGGAGCCGATGATATGGATCGGGCTGCGGAGGATCGGGATATCAGAAATAATCCGGCCCTGCTCCTGGCTCTGCTCGGGATATGGAACCATAATTTTCTCAATTGTGAGACGGTTGCGGTTCTGCCGTACAGTCAGGCCCTTCTCCGCTTTCCGGCCCACCTGCAGCAGTGCGACATGGAAAGCAACGGCAAATCTGTGAACAGGCAGGGAGAAAAAATTCCCGGTTTTACGGGCCCCATTGTCTGGGGGGAGCCCGGCACTAACGGCCAGCATGCCTTTTACCAGCTGCTGCATCAGGGAACAACCGTTGTCCCGGCGGAATTCATCGGTTTCAGGCAAAGTCAGAGAGAGTTGGATATGCAGCTTAAAGGCACGACATCGCAGGAGAAGCTTGTTGCCAACCTCCTGGCCCAGTCCATTGCCCTTGCAACAGGGAAAAAAGACGACAATCCGAATCGTGCTTTCAGCGGCAACAGACCCAGTTCCGTGCTGCTATCAGATAAATTGACCCCTTACAGTATGGGTGCTTTGCTGGCGCTCTATGAGGCGAAGATTGTCTTTCAGGGTTTTATTTGGAATATAAATTCCTTTGACCAGGAAGGAGTGCAGCTTGGCAAGGTTCTTGCCAACAGATTTCTTCAGCAGATGAATACATTACACCAGGCCGGAGAAATAGATCGAGGAAAGCATCCTGAAAACTGGGCCATGCTGGAAGCTGCGGGTTTACTGCCGCACCAGCAGGTTGATTGATACCGGAAGGCTGGAAATTAAAATTGTCTAAAGAATTAATTCATAAAAAACTTGAAAATCAGGAGGTTCTGTAAGTATGGGAAAAGGTGACAAAAAAACAGCCAAAGGAAAGATTTTCAAGGGGTCTCACGGTAATACAAGGCCAAAGAAAAAAAAGAAAGAGAAAAAGAAGTAGATTCTTTATTAAGCCTATTGCAAACGGAAGTTTGTTTTTCAGCAGATTTTCTTCCCTGAAAAGGATTAGCCTTTTCATCTTCTTGACTTGCGGTCGGTCATGGTTTAAAAGCAAAGACGTCGGTATTTATACGTATTCTGCATTCTCAAAAAAAAAAGCACAATGCGGCCCGTTTTGCCGGAGTACTGTGCACTGATAATATTTGAAAATGTTTTAAATAGCATCCCGGTGTGCCTGCAACTTGAAAGGCTGCCCAATTTTGGAGTTCCGCAACCATGAAAACAATATCAAGACTCTTCCCATTCTGCCTGGCCGTGTTTTTATTGTTAAACAGTACAAGTCCGGCAGCTGAAAAGGAAAAAGCTGCAGAAAACAAACCGGCCAAGCCGCCTTCTTTGGTTGAGGTTGTAGAGATAGCCAAGGGTGAGGCAGAGCCCATGCTGGAATTTGTCGGCACCGTGTACTATGCCAGAAAATCCAGTGTTGCCGCTGAAGTTGAGGGAGTGGTTGAGAAGGTTTTTTTTGAAGAAGGCTATCGGATCAAAAAGGACGAACCACTGGTGAGTCTGGAATCGGAAATCCTGGATACAATCATAAACGGCACCCGGGCTGACTATGAACTGGTGCTTGTCGAATTACAGCAGGGAGAGAAAGAACTCAAAAGAAGAGAGCCGCTCTATAAGGAGGGTTCTGTTTCAGAATCCTCGTACGATGAATATTACTTTAAAACAAAGATACTGCAGAACAGGGCTATGTCCATAAAGGCGTCCCTGGACAAATTGCTGCTTGAAAAGAAAAAAAAGATCATCCGGGCACCGTTTGACGCCCTTGTCATTCAGAAGAATGCCGAGAAGGGTGAGTGGGTCGATGACGGAGGCGTGGTTGCCCTGGTGGCTGATGACAGTGAAGTAGATGTTATTGTCGATGTGCCTGCAGAAGTTCTGCAATATTTGCAGGAAGGGCGTCAAATAGAAGTTGCCGCCGGGGAACTGAAGCTGAAAGGTAAATTTCTGTCCTTTGTTCCCAAGGGAGATATCGCCACCCGGACATTCAGCGTCAAAGTAAGGCTGAAGAATCCCAATAAACTTGTTGAGGGCATGGAGGCCCGTGCCCTGCTGCCAAGCTCCAGCCGTCGGGAAAGTCTCCTGGTGCCGCGGGATGCCCTCGTCGTAAAATTCGGCCAGAATGTCGTTTTTGTTGAAGAGGACGGCAAGGCGAAGATGGTGCCGGTTCAGGTGCAGGGTTACAGCGGCCTTCTGGTAGGTATTGAGGGTCCGGAACTTGAAGCGGGAATGCAGGTGGTTGTCAAAGGCAATGAAAGGCTTTTCGGTGGTGAACAGCTCGCCATAAGGCAATAAATTTTAAATTCTTAATTTTAAATTTTGAATTAAATACTGACTAATAAACACCGAATACTATGTAAAAGAGCAGCCACGGCAATTTGTTGTTTAACGAATCAATCCAGCCACTGCCATGAATACTGTAATAATTCAAAACTCAAAACTCAAAACTCAAAATTGAACTTCAAGTGGATATAGTCTCCTTCTCCATAAAAAAACCGGTCACCATAATAGTCGGTATCATCCTGGTGGTGATGTTCGGGATACTCAGTCTCACGAGGCTGCCGTACCAGCTGAGCCCTTCGGTGGAGGAGCCGGTTATTACTGCGAGAACAACTTGGCGGGGCGCCACACCTTATGAAATAGAACGGGAGATCATTGAAGAGCAGGAAAAGGTCTTAAAGGGAATTCCCGGCCTGGTTGAAATGGAGAGCGACTCCCAGAACGGCCGCGGTGAGGTGACCCTCAGTTTCACCCTGGACACCGACCTGGACGAGGCCCTGCTCAGGGTTTCCAACAAAATGAACGAGGTGCCGTCCTACCCGGATGGTGTCGACCGGCCGGTGATCAGTGCCACAGGCGCCACCACGTCACCGGTTATCTGGATCGTTTTAAAGACCCTGCCGGGCAACGACCGGCCGGTTGAAACATACCTTACGTTTTTTGAAAACGAGGTCCGCCAGCATCTTGAAAGGGTTGAAGGAGTGGCGGACCTTTTCGTGCCGGGCGGCATTGAGGAGGAGATGCATGTTGTTGTTCAGCCGGAACTTCTGGCCGCCTACAGCCTGACAATCAATGATGTTATCAACGCCCTGCAGTCGGCAAATGTCAACGTCTCGGCCGGAACAATGGGGGTTGGGCGCCGTGACTACCGGATACGGACCATCGGCGAGTTCTCCTCGGAGGAGGACATTGGCAGGGTGGTGCTCAAATCCACCGGGCAGCAGCGCATCATTTTATCTGACGTTGCAATTGTAAAGCCGGGATTTGAAAAGCGGACCGGCGTGGTCATCCATAACGGGGCCGGCGGTATTGCCTGCGGCATCAGGCCGGAACCCGGGGTCAATATCCTGGAAATGACTGACCGTGTCCAGGAGCGGATCAACTGGCTCAATACCGAAATACTGTCGCCGGAAAATATTAAATTCCAGTGGGTTTATGACCAGCGGCGCTACATAAGGGGCGCCATAGACCTGATCAAGATGAATATTTTCTACGGCGGCATGCTTGCAATCTGCGTGCTGCTCCTCTTTCTGCGGTCAATACGTTCGACGCTTGTTGTGGCAATGGCTATCCCGACCAGTATTATCGGCACCTTCATCTTCATGCAGGCAATGGGACGTAATCTCAACGTGATAAGTCTGGCTGGTATTGCATTTGCTGTCGGCATGTTGGTGGATAATGCCATCGTGGTCATTGAAAATATTGACCGGCACCGCCATATGGGGAAAACTCCCTTTGAAGCATCCTATCATGGGACCCGGGAAGTATGGGGGGCCATTATCGCTTCCACTCTTACAACTGTAGCCGTATTTCTCCCTGTGGTTTTTGTCCGGGAAGAGGCCGGCCAGCTTTTCCGGGATATTGCCATAGCCG
>JAFDCR010000345.1 GCA_019312685.1 Deltaproteobacteria bacterium
AGCGGTCGGTCTATGATTCTGCAGGTCAGGGTTTCCTTTTCCGTCGGCCTGCCGATTTCGCGCCTGAAAAAACTTCCCGGAATCCTCCCGACCGAATACAATCTTTCCTGGTATTCAATGGTCAGGGGGAGAAAGCCCATTTCAGGTTTATTTTCCTTGGCTGCGGTTGCCGCTACCAGCACCACCGTTTCATCATATGTGACCAAGACCGATCCGTTTGCCTGTCTGGCCATTTTACCGCTCTCGATACTCAGGGTGCGACCACCGATTTCGGCTTCAACTTTCTTATACATGTATTCTCCTTCTTATATGCTTCAGCTCTAAGCGCTGCAAATTCATGTTTTTGGCAGGAACAATTCTCTCCTCAATCGGAATATAATCTGCAAACACTCTTCTCACCGACAAAACTGCATCCCAGCCGGAGCAAAAATATTTGAACGGCAAGAAGAATTTTTCCGGTTAAAAGAGTCAGCGCGTTTGCTGAACATTTGCTTCCGCTACTTACGGATGCCAAGTTCCTGAATTATGGCACGGTACTTGGCGATATCCTTCTGTTTCAAGTGCTGCAGAAGCCTTCTTCTCTGACCAACGAGCTTTAATAAACCACGGCGGGAATGATGATCCTTCTTGTGTATTTTGAAATGCTCCGTCAGATAGCTGATCCGGTCGCTCAGCAGGGCAATCTGCACCTCTGATGAACCGGTATCTGTTTCATGTGTTTTGAATTTTTCAATAATTTGACTTTTCTTTTCAGCTTGCTGTGCCACAATTTACCTCCTAATCATGTTTTTAAAAAATGCCGGGTCAGCCGAATCTCCGGTAGTTCATTTAAGTGGCATCTACCTGGAATCCAGCCTGCCAGCCTGATAATCCTCATTAATTATTTTCTGTGTTACCCGCAAGTAATTCCTTTACCGCATCCACCGTTATGCGATGGTTTTCAAGTAAGGATTTTGCCGTCTCCCGGTCAAACAGTTTTTCTCCCGGCAGCGTATCAGCCAGGGAAAAAATCCCGTTGCGGGTTCTTTTCAGTTTTCTCAGGTGCGAACCACATCCTAAAAATTCACCTATGTCTGCTGCAAGAGTCCTTATATAGGTACCCTTGGAACAGACAACTCTGAGGGTCAACGTATCCCGACTCCGGGATACACAGTGCAACTTCTTTATGTTAATTAAACGCGCTTCCTTCTCCACTTTAATCCCTTTGCGCGCATAAAAATATAAAGGTTTACCTTTATGTTTTAAAGCGGAGTATCGCGGGGGAGTCTGCAACTGTTCCCCGGTAAATCTCTCCAGGCACTCTGCAATATCTTCATCCGTTATAACGGACACCGGTCTCCGCTCAATTACAGTTCCTTCCGGATCCTGCGTATCAGTAGTCACACCCAGCTGCAGGGTCGCTTCGTATTCTTTATCTCCGGCCATCAACAGAGGAATTATTTTCGTTGCCGGTCTTCCGGCACAGATTATCAGTACACCTGAGGCAAATGGGTCCAAGGTGCCGGTATGACCGACTTTCTTAATATCCAGACTCCTTCTTACTAACTGTACCATACGAAACGATGTGGCGCCTTCCGGTTTACATACCGGAAAGATGCCGGCATGGGATGCTTTTGCAGTATCCCCTGATGCTGAAAATCCATTTCTTATCAGCAATCCCGTATTGTTTTCTTTCTCAACCGGAGTCATCACAATATAATTTTTTCCCTCTGCCGAAAACCATTGTGATTACAGTCTTCGCTTGATCTCCTGCAGCAGGTCCTCACTCACTTCGCCCAGTGTTTTGTCTTTTATCCTGAAACCTGCCGCATTTCTATGCCCACCACCGCCAAACTGCATTGCCACCAGGGACACATCGCATTCACCCTTTGCCCTGAGGCTTACTTTGATATATCCTTCAAGGGTTTCTTTCAAAAAGGCGGCGACTTTAACCGAACGCAGCGCCCGGGGCAAGTTGATAAACTCTTCCGTATCTTCACGCAAAGCCCCGGTCGCTTCAAACATCTCATTTGTTGCTTTAATAACGGCTATTTGATCCTCAAAATATAACTTCAGGGAACCGAGAACTTTTTCCAACAGCCGTAATCTGTTTACCGTATAGTTGTCAAAGAGCTTGCCTGCGACTTCTGATGGCTTAATGCCTAGTTTTAAGAGATGACCGGCAACCTGCAATGTATATGCTGTAGTTGATTCATACTTAAAAGACCCGGTGTCAGAAACTATCGCCGTATAAAGACAGAATGCTGCCCTGTATGAAATTTCAGCATCAAGGGCCTGGGCCAGGTCAAAAATCATTTCTGCACTTGATGAGCGTCCGGCTTCAACCCATCTTATATCTCCGAATTCCTTATGTCCTGCATGATGATCTATAACTATAAAAGGGTGAATCTGTAAAAGTGTGTCCATTTGTTCACCCAGCCTGTAACGGTCTCCACAATCAACAGCTATCCCGACATCAAACTGAGATATGTCAGGAAGTTTATTGCTGAGTTGTTTGGAGCCGGGTATGAATTCATGCAGACTTAAGGCAAATTCCTGGCAGTAATAAAACACTCTCTTTCCCTGTGATTCCAGAATATTACCCAGGGCCAGCTGTGAGCCAATTGCATCTGCATCCGGAAACACATGGCTGACAATAACCACACTCTCTGCCTGCCGCAATGCTTCGGTAACCTGTTCAGGAACCTGTTTCGGAGGATTCAACATCTGTCCTTATCTCCTTCAAAAGCCTCTCCATTTCCTGCTGGTGAGCCATGGATAGATCCAATTTGAAAATAAGATCCGGAGTAAATCGCATACCCAATTCCCGCGCAAGATGGCTGCGGATAAATCCTTTGGCGCGAGCAAGGCCCTCTACAGCATTTTTTCTCTCCTCTTCATCACCCAATATACTATAATATATTATGGCCTTTCGCAGGTCCCTGGTCACTTCCGCGTCAACAATAACCACCTGCGCCAATCTCGGGTCTTTGACCTTATGGAGCAGCAGAAGTGCGATCTCATTCTTTATCATATCTGCAACCCGTTTCGGCCGCTTATGGCCTAGCGTTTCTCTGCCAAACGGGTACTGAGTTTTTTTGGGATGCGTTGCCATCATTTTCTTTATGCCTGCCTGCAAAATAAAAGATCCTACAAGGTGACTTCAACCTCTTTCATTATAAAGGCCTCGATTACATCACCTATTTTAATATCATTAAAGTTTTCTATACCGATACCGCACTCATAGCCGCTTGCAACCTCCTTGGCATCATCCTTGAATCTCTTCAATGAGCCTATTTCCCCGGTATAAATAACGACTCCGTCCCTCAGTATTCTAACCTTGGCATTGCGCATTACCTTTCCATCAATGACATAACAACCTGCAATTGTTCCGACTTTCGGTACCTGGAAGGTTTCCCTCACTTCCGCACTGCCGATAACCGTTTCTTCGAATTCCGGCTCCAGCAGTCCGGTCATGGCTTTCTTAATATCATCAAGCGCATGATAAATGACGTCATAGAATCTGATGTCAACCTTTTCTTTACTGGCCAGCTCTTTTGTTTTTACCGGCGGCCTTACGTTAAATCCTATGATTATGGCATCTGAAGCGGAAGCAAGGAGAACATCGGATTCGGTAATTGTTCCTGTACCTTCATGCAGGATACGCACCTTGATCTCATCTGTACTCAGCTACTCAATAGCTTTCTTGAAAGCCTCAAGCGTACCTTGGACGTCAGACCGCAGAACAATCCTGAGCTCTTTAACATCACCAAGCTCCATCTGCTCAAAAAGCTTGTCCAAAGAAATTTTCGAGGCAGAGGCCAGTTCCTGTTCCCTCAATTTAAGCTGTCTTGAGGCGCTTACGCTTTTGGCCATTTTTTCATCTCTGACCACAATAAATTCATCACCTGCCTGAGGAACCCCTGAAAGTCCTTGGATCTCGACCGGGGTAGCCGGACCAGCCTCCTCAATGTGCTCGCCCTTGTCATTTGTAAGGGTTCTGACTTTTCCGAAATACTGCCCGATTACAATCGGTTCACCAAGGTGCAGGGTGCCTTCCTGTACCAGAACAGTGGCCACAGGCCCTCTTCCCTTGTGGAGTTGGGCTTCAACAACCCTTCCCCGGGCCTTACGATTCGGATTTGCCTTGAGTTCCAAAACCTCGGCCTGCAGCAGAATATTGCTCAGCAGATCCTCGATTCCAATACCCTTTTTGGCGGAAGTCTCGCAATAGATTACATCTCCGCCCCAATCTTCAGGTACCAGTCCAAACTCGGCAAGCTCTCTCTGTACCCGCATGGGATCTGCATCCGCCTTGTCAATCTTGTTGACCGCAACTACAATCGGCACCTTGGCAGCCTGAGCATGATTAATGGCTTCCTTTGTCTGGTCTTTTACACCGTCATCTGCAGCAACAACCAGCACAACGACATCCGTTATCTGAGCTCCGCGGGATCGCATTTCAGTAAAAGCCGCATGCCCCGGAGTATCAAGAAAAACCACATCCCCTTCACTGGATCTGACATAGTAGGCTCCTATATGCTGTGTAATGCCACCAGCCTCACCGAGAGCTACATCGGTTTTGCGGATTGAGTCCAGAATAGAGGTTTTTCCATGATCAACGTGCCCCATAACCGTAACTACAGGCGGTCTTGGCAATGCTTCCCCTCCGCCTTCCTGCTCTTCCATCTGCATTACATTTATTTCATCAGTAATGCCCTGTTCAACTTCATAGCCAAAATCAGCTGCAACAAGAGTTGCAGTATCGACATCCAGAACCTGATTCACAGTCGCCATTACCCCAAGCCCCATAAGCTTGGCAATAACTTGATTAACCTTCACTGACATCTTGTGGGCCAGATCACCGACACTGATGGTTTCAAAGACCTTGATCCGCAACTTGATGGCCTTAGTCTCAGCAGGAGGAGAGGCGGGTTCCGACTTTTTCTTCTTGACTTTCGGTCCCCTCGCACCCCGTGGTCCGTACTCGTAATCCCCTTCAAGGCCAAAGCCCCTACGTCCTTTACGTTTACCAAGGGGTTTTTTGAAACGACCCTCCTGCTCTCCGGGTTCAGAACGGAACTGAACCAGTCTTTTGCCCTTTTTCTTTCCCTTAACTCCACGGGCCTCTTCAGCATCCTTTGACTCAGCCGCCATAATATCAGAACCTTCTTCAACCAATGCGACCTTGCCTTTTCCTTTTGCCAGGCGTGTGGGCTTGACAGGTGTTTTAGTTTTTGGCTTTTCCTCCGGAACCTGTATGGCTGCCTTCTTGATAACCTTTGCCAATCCCCTGCGCGGAGGAGGCACTATGCGTTTAACGGTTTTAGACTCAGGCTTTTTCTCTTCTTTCTTTTCATCCTTTTCAGGTTTTTCTTCTTTTAGCTCCTCTTCCGGTTCAGCTGCAACAGCCGGCTTCTCAGCGGCGGCCTCTGAGGTATCAGGTTCAGGTTCCATTACCGGAGCAGCAGGTGCGACTTCTTCAGCAACAGCGTCAGCGGCGGGTGCTTCCTCTTTAACGGCAGCCTCGGCGACAACCTCTTCCTTCTTTTTCTTTGCAGGTTTCTTTATTCCCGGCTTTTTTACAGCCTTTTTCTCAATCGGCTTTTCAACTTCTTTGATTTCTTCAATAGGAGGCATCTCCTCCTTTTTTTCAGCCGGTTCAACTGGAGGAGGGGGTTCTATAACACGACGGACTGTCTGCGACCGGCGTCGTATAATTGTTGCACGTCCCTTGGTGCTGATCCGCTTCTCAACAACTTCCGTCTCAACAGTGCCAAGGACATTTCTACGGATCTCGTCAGCGACTTCGTCTTCAACCGTTGAGCTATGGCCTTTAATCTTATAGCCGAGGTCAATAAGCTTATCAGCCAACTCCGTACTTTTCATGCCGGCCTCTTTGGCTAAATCATATATTCTGATTTTGCTCATTCTCTATTATCATCCTCCCAGTCAACACTTACTTGACAGCCCTGAACCCGAAAGGCCCGGGACAACTTCTTCTTATTTCTATAAAAAATGCGTAAACAGCTATTATTCTCACAACAATAGGCGGATCGCCCCTGCTCAGTTCCTTTCCGGTCAAGCATAACCGTTCCTTCCTGTAAAACAAACTTCAACAGCTGTTTTTTAGGAAACCTTTGCTGGCACCCTAGACAGGTTCGCATTGGCTGCTTTTTCATCTCTTACCAGTTCTGCCTACTTGGAGCAGAGATCCATTGGTCCCCTGATTTTTTCCTTAACCTTATCCGCCCAATACCTCATCCCTGATTTTAGCGGCAGTCTCTTCATCAACGGCTGAACTATAATTTTTTATATCAAAACCGAGTTCAATAAGCTTATCTGCAAGCTCTTTACTTTTCAAGCCGGCCTCTTGGGCCAATTCATAGATTCGGATTTTATCTTTCCCCGAACTCTTCTCAGGTGCTTCAGCTTCAGAATCCGGAGCTTCGCTTTCCTTTTCAGAAGGCAGAGCTGCTGCAGATTCCAGATAGTCCTGAATTGACTCAAAAATTTTTGCCGCCGTTTCCGGCTTCATACCCTTCAGGCCTTCCAGCTCCTTAATGTCTATACCTTTCAAATCCTCAGCTGTTCTGAATCCACCATCATAAAGGATGTCCGCCACTCCCTCATCAACACCTTCGATCTTGAGAAGTGACCTGTATCCATCCTCTTCAAGCTTGGCATATCTTGATTCACTTTTAACATCTATATTCCAGTTGAGCAGTTTTGAGGCCAGCCTCACATTCTGTCCCTGGCGACCTATCGCCAGAGACAACTGATCATCAGGGACTACTACCAAGAGTGATTTCTTGTCCTCATCGACCAAAACCATTGCCACCTCGGCAGGTGCCAAAGCACTGGAAACAAATTTGGCAGGATCGGGGCTCCAGGGGACAATATCGATTCTTTCGCCCTGCAGTTCCTGGACAACATTCTGTACTCTGGAACCTTTCATACCAACACAGGCTCCAACAGGATCCACATCCGACTCGCTGGAGGATACTGCAATTTTCGCCCTGAAACCCGGTTCACGACTGACGCCCATGATCCTCACTATGCCTTCAGCAATTTCAGGGACCTCCATCTCAAAGAGTTTTGCCAGAAAATCATTATTGACCCGGCTCAAAACAAGCTGCTGTTCCCTGCTGCTTTGCCGTACATCAAGGAGCAGAGCCCTGATCCTGTCACCCTGCCGAAAAGATCTCTTGGGTATCTGTTCACTATGTGGCAAAATTGCATCGGTACGCCCCAGGTTGATAATCATATTACCCCTTTCAAACCTCTGTACAATACCGTTGACAATTTCACCCTTCCTGCCCTTGTACATGTCATATATGACATCAAGTTCTGCGTCTTTCATCTTCTGGATAATAACCTGCTTGGCCGATTGAGCTGCAATCCGGCCAAGATCAGCGATATTTTCCATTTTGGTGCCGATTTCATCATGCAGTTTTACACCGGGATCCAGGGCGGATGCCTCCTCAAGAGAAATCTCGGTCTGCTCGTCCTCAACAGTTTCCACCACCATACGGAACTGAAAAATCTCAACCTCACCGAGCTCATCATTATACTGGACCTCCATATCCCTGCGGCTCCCGAATTTCTTCCTGGCTGCTGAACGGACAGCCTCTTCAATGGTCTCGACAAGCAAATGTTTCTCAATTCCTTTATCCCTACTGATCTGGTCAATTATTCTTTTCAAATCCGAAAGCATAATTTTACTCCATGGCAAACCGACACCGACACAAATCCATGTGTTAATGGTGTCCTGATCTGCTAACTATAAAAAAATTTTACTAAGTTTGTCCGTCATATGGTAAACCCAATGCGGACAGGTATTCCTCACATAATTATTGATTTATCAGGTTTTGTTGCCGATAATGGCCTCTTTCCAGGCTTTCCTAAAATTGTCCGCATCATAAAAACACAATGCTCACTGGTATTACCCTTATAACTTACTCTATATTCCAAGCCCTGGTTCCGGTTGCGGCTCTTTCCTCTCCTTCCTAAAATTCAACTTCAAGTCTGGCCTTGGCAACCTGCGAAAACAGTATAACCACCTCTTTGGTGCCAACTCCCAAAACAATAGCCTCACCTTCTGTTCTCTTTATTCTGCCTATAAATACCCGTTCACTGCCAATCGGCTCAATTGTTTTTATCTTTGCCAGTCGCCCGACAAACCGTTCAAAATCAGTCATATATTTCAACGGCCTGTCAAGCCCCGGGGACGACACCTCCAAATTGTAAGCTTGGTCAATAAAGTCCTCAATATCAAGTAACTGACTGATTTCCCTGCTGACCGCCGTACATTCATCCAGGCTGACACCATCAATTTTGTCGATTATGAGTCTCAGTACCCAGCCATGCTGTTCCCGTCTGTACTGAATCTCCACCAGGTCCAGTCCAAGGTCATCAAGAACTGGAAGAGCAATTGTCTCGACTCTATTTATTACTGTTTCGTACATTTCAGCTTTTTGCCTAAAAAATAAAAAAAGCTGGCACGCAAGAAGCCCACTTTCAACATCTGCACAGGGAAAAACCTGTACATTATAACGCGAAAATCAGACAGCAGTAAAAAAGAGTCATTCCCTAAAGATGTAGCAATTCGCCGCAACCCTGCTGCTTATGAGAGTTTAGCGGGGCACTTCGCACACCTATCAGCAGCCGCTTGCAAAGCTTTGGTGGAGCGGGCAACGGGGTTCGAACCCGCGACCCCAAGCTTGGGAAGCTTGTACTCTACCAGCTGAGCTACGCCCGCCCTCAGACTCTTACCGCAAGACAGTAAATATACTTACTTTAATCAACTTGTCAAGTACGATAAACAGGCAGGCAGGTAAATACCATTCTATTGATCAATGGAGTGCGGAAGAGATTCTAACCGTTTTTAGAACAGTTCTTAAGAATAATATTGGGAGTCGGACATTATCAGTCATGCATTCCGTTAACTGCATCTAATACCATTGCTACAGCTTCTTCAGGACTGGCGGCAATCAGCCAGTCCGGTTGTTTTGCCCGACCATGGGGTTTAATAACCCAGGAATTCAAGAGTATTATCGGACAACCGCCTTTCAGGGCCAGGCTTATCTCTGAAAGAGTGCCGTACTCTCCCCCAATGGCAACTGCCGCCACACAACTCTTTATATTAACCGCATTCCGGGCCTCGCTCATGCCGGTATAAACAGCAATGTCAACATACCTGTTTGCCGGGGTTGTCTGTCTTGTGCCTGGAAGGATACCAACGGTAATACCGCCTTCCTCCTTAGCACCCTTGCTGGCTGCAGTCATTACTCCTCCCAACCCGCCGGTCAATACCACATAGCCTTTCCGGGCCAGTTGCCGCCCAACTGTTAAAGCTTGCTGCCATTCCTCATCTGACTCAGAGACATTTCCTGCCCCAAAGACACCTATAATATTTTTCGACATTATTCTCCCTCAGGCATAACAAATAATCAGGTACAGCTTCCTTTCATCGTTGACACATAATATAATGTATCACTAAACTATATATACCTTTTTAAATTTATTAACTTCTAATAAGATGGGTATGTGAATACATAGTACTCTCTGCCATAACTTTTTATTATGGAAGAAAAAATGATGAAAGCAGCCTTTGGAAAGATTATTGGGGTTCTATTATTTGTGATGCTGACAAGCAGCTGCACAACTGTGATAGTCAGCCCTCTCCTGGATCCATTGTCTCTTTCCCTGCAGAAACAGACAGACCTAGACCTTATTGAGGACGGCGCACCATCTCTACTGCTTCTCCTTGACGGCTTGATTGCCAGTGATCCCGACAGCGAACGTCTGCTGATGACCGCAGTCAAGGCATACGGTGGATATGCCACCTTACTCCATGAAGAAGGACAGATCGAGCGCACTGTTCATATGAGCGGCAAGGCCAAGGAATACGGCGTCCGCCTTCTAAAACAGCTTCCCGGACTTGAAAACTTAAATGATTTATCTCTTGCTGAGATTGAACTTGCACTGAAGCAGATAAAACCTAAAAAGGTGGGATACCTGTTCTGGGGAGCTTACGGCTGGGCTACTTGGATACAGTATCAGAACGGTGCACCTGCCGCCATGGCGGACCTTCCCATTGTGGAACAGATGATGCTCCGGGTAGTCGAACTTGACGAAACTTACTATTATGGCGGAGCCCATATATTTCTCGGTGCCTATTACGGCAGCCGCCCGAAAATCTTTGGCGGCAAACCGGAAGCAAGCCGCAAACATTTTGAACGGGCGCTTGCTATAAGTGAGAGGGAATTTCTGCTGACCCAGGTCGCATATGCGGAATCATATGCCCGCACGATGTTTGACCGGGAACTTTTCCTGAAACTGTTAAATGAGGTTATCGAAGAGCCTCTGAAAGACAATGAAATGGCATCCAGTAATAAAATGGCCAAAGTTATGGCGGAAAAGCTTCTCGTCCAGGTGGATGATTTTTTCTAGGTAAAAACAGACATGAAAATTTTCATCAAAATACTCAGCAGTTTATTTATTATATTTGTAATTTCTGCAAATATCGACAAAGCAGAAGCGGCCAGGCCCAAATATCTATTGAAAATTGCCTCTATTGCGCCGGAGGGAAGCGTCTGGGCAAAAAGATTCCGTGATTTTGCCAAGGAAGTGGTTGAAAAAAGCGACGGCGAAATCGGCTTTAAAATCTACGCCGGGGGGGTGATGGGCGATGATCGCTCCATGTACCGCAAGATGAGAGTGGGGCAGCTCAATGGCGGCGGTTTCACCATGACCGGGATCGGTGATGTTGTCCCGGATTTCAGAGTCCTGGGCATCCCCTTCATGTTCAACTCCTACGATGAGGTCGACAGGCTCAAGGAAAAACTTATGCCCCGCTTCGAAAAGGAATTTGATAATAAAGGCCTGGTTCTCATGGCTGTCACCGAGGTCGGTTTTGTCTATACAATGTCAACCACCCCGATTACTACCTTGGCTGAATTGAAGCAGAGTAAGCCCTGGGCCCCGGAGGGCGACCCTATCAGCTATGTTCTTCTTGAAACCGTTGGTGTTACCCCCATTCCTCTTTCTATCCCCGACGTTCTGACTTCCCTGCAGACGGGCCTCATCAATACGACATTCAATTCATATTACGGCTCCATCGTTCTGCAATGGTTTACACGTATTTCCTATATAACCGATATACCTTTTGCCTATGCTTACGGCGCTTTTGTCCTTGACAAGAAAACCTTCTCCCGCCTGCCGCCCCACTATATGGAAGTGATGAAATCCGCAGCCAAAACGCACTTCAACAAACTGCTCGAAGATACCAGGAAAAGTAACGAAGAAGCCATGCAGGTATTAATCGATAACGATATCACTCTGGTCAAACCCACACCCATGACTAGGGCGGAACTGCAGAACAACTATCGGGAAAAGGCTGTCGAAAAGCTGGTGGATGAGGCCTTTTCCAGAAGCATTTACAAGGAGGCCATGAAACACCTCGAGGACTACCAAAAAGAGCTTTCAGCAATCCAGCAGTAGAATTACATGGTTAAACTGAAAAATTTTTTTGCTATCATCTTCCGCAAAGTCTCCTGGATAGAGGAGGCCTTTCTCTGTCTGCTTCTCGCTTCAATGATCATTTTGGCATGCGTGCAGATATTCCTCAGGTTCTTCTTCGCCGGCGGTTTCACCTGGGCCGACCCTTTACTGCGCTACCTGGTACTCTGGGCCGGCTTGTTCGGCGCTGCTGTAGCCACAAAAAACAATAAACACATTTCTATTGACATCATATCCCATTTATTGCCGGACCGATATAAACCTTGGCTCCAGTTCATTCTGAACCTTTTTTCAGCCGGCGTCTGCAGTTTGCTAACCTATGCCGCCGTCAAATTCGTCCGCGATGAAGCCCTGTATGGCGGCAGAGGATTGCTGCATATTCCTTC
>JAFDCR010000346.1 GCA_019312685.1 Deltaproteobacteria bacterium
GCTGAAGATAATTCCGAGGTTATTAAATATTTTGAGGCGTTTGAAGTAGCGGAGGATGCTGGTCAGAGGCACCCTGAAGCCGCAGCCGGTCGTGTTTGTGGTTTTTAAAACAACATTCTCTGGTTCATACAGACCGACGTAAACCAAAGGGATACGGCTTTTTTCATCAATAACCGCCTGGGTGGCGGATGAACCGTATGTGACTATAAGGTCCACGTCAAACGCAATGAGCTTTCTGGCCGCATTACTCCAGGATAATGGATTCGGAAAAGGTCTTTGCAGGATTATTTCAATCTTCTCAGAATCACCATACAGCTTGTTGATCTCGGCGACAAAAGTTTCATGCATCGTGCCATAATAAGGTATATCACCGGTCATAATTACACCTATCCGTTTTTCCGCCTGTACAAGGGGTGGGACTGCCAGGAGAAAAAAAACGGCAAGCAGTAATCTCAGCAATTGTCGGCCTAGATTTCTCAATTCAAAAATCCCTTTTCAGGTAAAATGTCGAACTGTATACCTCTCCGTCAAGATGGTCGGATACTTTATCGTTATAGCTCCCAAGGTAATTTCTTAATCCCAGTTCCCAATCCTTGTTAAGCTTTTTGGCAATATCAAAGGAAAAGATCGTTTCGTTTACTTCCAGTTCGGAAAAGGAAGAAAGAGAGAACAGGACACCGGGCGCAACATAATTGTAACCTGTTTCTCCTTCGGTAATGGTATGGGACAGCTCGGCTGTAAGCCTTAAATCATCCCGGGGCATATAATAAAGGGACAAGGCAAAGGTATTCGATTCATCGGCATACGGCACTCCGTAATCAATGTAGGGCCAGTCCCCGGAATCATCGATGGTATCCGACCATTGTCCGTATGCCAGGTCATGTTCTATTTTCCAGCGCTGATAGAACCAGCTCAACGTTATGGATGCCTTGGGAGATATCTCCTTTGTCATGCTGGCGAGAAGCTGATGTTGCTTCCCGTCTCTTTCACCGCGCATCAGCGCTTCCGGCACAAGGCCGGCCGGTTCGCTGTTATAGTAGAGCAGAGAGTCGCGCTCTGTTAAGGACAGGGTATAATTTAAATAGACAGTGAGTGTGGGAGTCGGTGTATATGTGGTAGACAGCCACAGCATGTTTGATATGTCCGGCGTGCTGTTGTATGAGGGCTGGTCATAATTTTTATATTCATATTTTGCCGTTACCTTGAGGCTGTCGCTCGGTCTGGCGCTGGCTTTCAGGTTAATCCTGTGTATATTGCTCCGGTCAGGGAGAACCAGCCATTCTGCCACTTCTTCGCGTTCAAGATGGGAAAATTCATAATTGGCATACAGGGTAAGAAGATTTAACGGCTTATACCTGGTTGAAAGCGAAAACACATCTTTCGTCCACGAAATACCATGTCGGACAGAAGGGATAGTGCCATAATAGCTTTTGTCGCCAGAATAACCGACCAGAAAAACATCAGCGGGAGTGTCAATATCCACATCCCTGCGCCTGTATTTGAAGAAAAGTCCTACTTTCGGGTCCGGTATCCAGCTGAAATCAAAGGCGGATTTCCAGGTAGTGGATTCAGTCAGGCTGAAATTATTCTTCTGGGAAAGGTTGCTGAAACTGGCTGCCGCAACAATAGAGCCGGTATAGGAGGAATGCATGCTGATGGAATGCGCATATGACTCTGTTTCGGGAATGACATTATGCGGATAGTTGCCTGGCGGTCTGGCAAGTGTGCCGGTAAATGCCGGATAAGTGTCCACCAGGATATTGTTGCTCCCCGGATCAAACTCTGTCTGATCATAGGCGTATTCAAGCTCAATCGGTCCTAGGTGGCTATTGAATCCGAGCTTTACCGCATCCGAGTTCCACTCTATATCACGGGATTCAGAAACCTTGTCGAGTGAACCGAATTGTCCCAGCAAATACCTTTGCTGGATCCCACCGTCCCTTTCAACATGGCGGTGGTTGATAAAGGTATGAAAAGGATAGTCTGAAGCCTTGAATCTGAGCAACAACTGGTTGCTGTAAAAATGCTTATTGTAAGCTACCCCTGGACTTAGTTCTCTGATGTCAAGTTCTGCTTCACTGTCATTTTGATAATCGTAACGATTCAGACTATGGTGAACTCCTACCAGTATATCCCTGAACAGAACCAGATCCTTATAGGCAAAGCCTCCGTCAAAATAATAGTCATACTTGCTGACGAATTCACCGTTTGCATGATACCTGTAGGGCAGGGGAACCGACAGAAGGTTCAAGCCAAAGGTCAGAGAAGAGCTTGGGTAAATATATTCAGCTGCCTTCAAGTAATCTTCGGTGGAAATCCATCGGTATCCTACAAAAAAATCACCCTCGGTTATATTAAAAGCGGCCTGTTCTTCCTGCGTTGGAGGATTTTGCCCCCCCCCTGTAATTTGTGGTTCTTCTTCTGCCAGGCCTGGGTTAGCCCAACTGCTCAGAACCAGACTGATAACAACTGCAGCCAATAACCACGTCTTTATTCTGTTTCTCATTGCATGAACCTCCCCTGCCCCGGGGCTGAAGGTACATCAGAGCCATGGATTGTCGAATGACAGTCCGTGCATCTCGTATACAAGGCACTAGCGCGTAAAGGTGAGATACTTGGGTTGAGAGCGTTTCTTTCCGTATCAAGTCTGTGTCCTTCATGACATTGGAGGCACAAAAAAGGTTCTCGCGCCTTGAGAAGCCTGTTGTTAACCGAACCATGGGACGAATGGCAGTTGAGACAGTTTTCAGCCACATCAGCATGTTCATAAAGAAACGGCCCCCTCTTTTCAGCATGGCACTGGACACATGTTTCTTTAACATTATCCTGCATGAGATCCTGGTCGGCAAATCCTCCATGGGCATTGTGGCAGTCAACACAGAAGACCCTGCCTTCCTTGAGAGGATGATGGCTCGGCATGGAAAACTGGGCCTGGGCAGTCTGATGGCAGCTGAAACAAAGCCTGCCTGAGGCCAGAGGGGTGACCTTCAGATCGGGACTGGCGTGAATATCATGGCATGCGAAACAGGATACTTCATTGAGGGCATGTTCCCCGGCATTCCAGTTATGAAGGTTGAAAGTGGCATTGGCGGTATGGCATTTAAGACAGATAAGAGACTGGGCTGTGGCAGGCAGGTTTTTCAGGTCGATCAGGGTTTTAAAATTGCATGATACTTTGATGCCCTGCCGGGCCTTTTCCTCTACCAGTTCCTTGGTCAGGTCCCTGATTGCCAGGCTGCCCGGACCATGACACGATTCACAATCCACCAGGGGCATCCCCGATTCCTTTTTCAACTGAACCCCCATGGTGCTCGCGTCAAAAAAATGTTTTATCCGATCATGCTCATGACAGGCGGAAAGGCAGTTTTCAGTGCCGACATAATCAGCATATAGGTCGCCGACTATCATTTTTTCATATTCGCGTATCGGCAGAATCGATCTAGATTCTTTCAAACCTCCGCAGCCGCTGATAAAAACAAGTATTACCGGGATGAACAGTAATAACTTGAAAAAACAGTGTTTTCTATCGGTCATATCCATCTCCCTGAACCTTCACTTTTTATTAAAGGTGGTGATAAAGGAATAATTGGTGATAAGAAAACGCTTCTTCAGCCCTCACTAAAAAAACAGACATATCAACCATCCCAAATTCAAACGCCTGATTTACTTATAATTAATCTCCCGTCGGGCTGTCAACGAAAATTCCTGACAACCTGCTGCACACCGGTATAATAACCCCCAAATGTTGTCAGAATATAATAAGTCTAAAATCCTTTGTTTAGCAAAGTGTTATCCAGGTTCGGCATATGTGGTAAAATAATGGAATAATAAAATGCCCGTTTTCAAGTACAGGTCTTATTTTATCTTCCCAGAATTCAGAAATTAATCGGGCAATTTCATCTTGTTTAATATTAGAATGTGTCTCTTAACCCTTTACAGAGGTAAAGGTAATACCTGTAGCAGAAGGTGAAGGAGTATTTTTCTTAACCTGCAAATTGTATAGAAGCACATATTAGTATAAAAAGACTTATGGTTGGTTCTGATTGCCTCTGCAGCCAATTTGGCGGTGGTTGAATCCGGTATAATTATTTATGTGATGAACGCAAAACAATTCACTCCCGACAATATCCAGCAAGACATAGACAAGGACGAAATTCCTCTGCGCAGCAGGACATTTGCTCCTGATATAGTAAATGAGATATTTCGTTACGGCGCGGTTGTCGGATCTGTCATTGAACAGTATGAGCGGATCTCCAGGGGTGCGGACGCATTACGGCAACGTATCCGGGAAGCTGAAGAAAAAAATGAATCATTTCATAGCGGCACTGTTATCCTGGCCGATGAAATGGAGCATAGCAAAGGACGCTTCAAAAGATACTGGCATGCCCCGAAAGGCGGACTCTGGATGACACTCGGGCTGGCCAACACCCTTTTGCCGCAAAGCAGCCTCCTGCTCCCTATGGCTGCCGGTGTCTCCTGCTGTGAGGTCCTGCGGTCCTACGGCATCGAGGCCCATATTAAATGGGTCAATGATACACTGGTACAGAACAGGAAAGTTTCCGGAATCCTTACTGAATCATTCACCGGCCCCCGTTATGGTGAGGAATATATTCTCATCGGCATCGGCATAAATGTAAATAATAACCGTTTCCCGGCAGAACTTTCAGAAACGGCAACATCCATGAAGTCCTGCCTTAACATGGAAGTCAACCTGCAGGAGCTAACCGTCAGACTTTTGGCAAAACTTCAATGGAATATCGGCCTGCTGTTCTACGAGGAGGCCAGACATCTTGAAGAGCATGGAGGCATGGCGGTAAACAGTACGACTGCTGCTGAAAATCTGCCTGGTACTGAACACCTGCTTTTGAAAAGCTATAAAAAACTGACTGATATCTTTAATAGGCGGGTAGTATTCGGTTTTGATGTGCAGAATAATCCTCAGTTTGAGGCAAAAGTTATCGGCCTTGACAGTTCAGGCGGTTTAATCCTGGAAATGGCTGACTCTTCAAGAACAGTCCAGCATAGCGGGGAAATTATCTATCTGGATTAGAGTTCTCCCTCTTAGAACAACTTTTTTCCAGAAAACCCCAGGCCTTTATTTCTCTCTGCAGCAGATACTGACCATACACCTTGAATAAATGGAGAGCCTCCCGGGTTGAAGAATCTGAAAAACGCAACCGCATGAGTTTATCAATTGGCAGGCCCTGGGCATGCTGAAGCAGCTTGATTGTGTTCATTGCCAACTTAACCGTTTCCCGTGATACTGGAGTTGAACTGCATTTCCTGCACAGCAGACCGTGCCGCGCCGGATGAAACACGTAGGGCTTGCCGTCTTTCTCTGCAATACCGCACCTGATGCAGCCGGAAAGGTGCAGCTTATATCCCAGAAGGGTATAAAGCTTTATCTGGAAGAAAATCTGTACTGTTTGCGGAGAGTTGCCATTGTCGATGCTTTGCAGGGTCCAGAGCAGCAGGTCGAAGATATTGCTGTCTGCATCGTAATCCCTTAACCAATAATAAATCAGTTCACAGGCCATTGCAGCACCGACATAACGGTCATAGTGTTCGCGCAGGCTCATAAAAGGATTCAAGAGTTCAGCCTCAACGATCCTGACAAGACCTGAGCGATTCTTGTCGTCATAACTTATGTCGAGAAGAGAAAAAAGCTCAAGCTTATTACTGAAACGTTTCTAGCTTCTTTTGGCGCCTCTGGCAATTCCTGCTATCTTTCCCGCCTGCTTGCTGTAAAATGTTACGATTAAATCTGATTCACCAAGATCATCAACCTTGAGCACCACAGCTTCCGATTTTTTAAATGTCATAGCTGTATTCTCTGATCAGAGTTGTCCAGAAGGGAAATGAAAGGATACCATTGAATAAAAAAATTTTATTCTAAAAAGACATACTGCATAAAAGTTGCGGAAAAAATTATGCTAATAAGGTGCGAGGTAATTAACATATATCCAGTAAAGGATTACCCCGCCGAGAATAACTATAATCGGAACATACAGCCAGCCGGCAATTTCTGAAAAAATACTTTCATCCTGATCCTTCAGAGTGATTCCCGTGCCTAAATTGTATCTGCTCTTTGCTTTTTTCTGCAAGTTTGACTGTGGTTGATATGCGGACAGAATTTCTTCAGGGTTCAGCCCCAGGTACTGGGCATACTTTTTATAGAATGCCTTAACATACACTTCTGCTGGGAACTTCTCCCGGTCACCAATTTCAAGGGCCTTGAGCACTCCTGCAGAAATACCTGTTGCTTCAGACACTTCTTCGAGCCCGATATTGAGACTCATGCGCTTTTCCTGTAAAAATGCACCTATTGTATCAGCAGAAACTGAACCTGCATTTTCACCTACTGGATCAGCCCGGCTGTTTTCAGTTTGAAAAAGCTCTCCTGAACTGATATTAACTTCCCCCTGGTCTTAATCCTTAAAGCAAGATTTTCACATAGGCCTGTTTGCGCAGACCTTCGACCCATGCCTTATACTGATTCTCCATCTCCCGACGGAACAGAATATCTCTAATATCATCTTTAACCGATTCATAGGGAGCTTTAAGAATAATGTCACCGTCCCTAACCGAAAGCAGTTTAAAAAACTGGAAGGTGCTGCCGGTTTCAATAACTTGACTGATATCTCCCGGATGCAAAGGCAGGATCGCATCCCTCATATATTCGGCCATTTCATCTTTTTTTATGAGCCCCAGGTCTCCACCGTCAACAGCTGAAGGCAGATCTGAATATGTTCTTGCCAGCTCCTTGAAGTTCTCTCCGGCAACCGCCCTTTCCCTTATCTCTTCCGCTTTTTTCCGGATATCCTCTTTTGTGCCTGGATCGCCGGTTCTGGAGTCGGGATTCGTCCAGTTAAAACCCATCTGCATGATATAATAGCCGCTTTCTTCTTTTTCCTGGGTATATTCTTTCTCGTAATATTCCCTGATATCTTCTTCGATAATTACAATTCTTGACCGTACCTGAAAATTAACCAGTTTTGACTGCAGGATCTGATCGCGAATGTTATCCCGGAATTCCTGTTCCGACATATTCATTGAAGCCAACTCTTTTCTAAAATCCTCCAGGGTCACATTATTCCTGGAGATTATCTGCTCAACCGCATTGTCAATCTCTGTCTCTTCCACAGTAATACCAAACTCTTCAGCCTTTTGTCTGGCGATTATGGTGTTTATCATGGTGGAGAGGACTTCCTTTCTTGCCTTTTTCAGCGCTCTTTCCAATTCGCCAGGAGGGGCCTGCATTCTGATGCGTTCAAAATATTCCCTCCCGGTCTTTTCAAGTTCAGTAAGTGTTATGACATCTTCATTAACCACCGCAACGATCCTGTCTACATACTCTTCAGCAAAGGAAACGGCTGTCAGGTGGAGGAGGAGAAAACAAACAACTACGATTAATTTTAAAGGTTTAAACATGAGCAAAACACCATATATATTCTTATAATTATTGATATAATTTCCTTATCATAAACGAAACATCTTGAAAAGATGCCCTATACATACCCTTTTTAATATTGCCGGACAACCAATTTCCTTGCTCAACCGTCGGCAGTATTCATTTCCGCCCATATCTCCTGGGCTGTTGCATAGGCATCCGGTGTTCCGATATCAAGGGAAAATTCTCCACTGTCGTAAGCCTTCATCTGTCCTGCCATTCGGGGCAGAACATGGTAACTCAGGTCAAGCACCCCTCCTGCTGCAGCTTCTTCAGACGGCGGGAAAAAATTAAATATCCTGGAATCTGCAATATATATAGCGCCGGCCCCTAAGTCGGATTTCGGTTTATCAGGCTTTTCCTCAAAGTCTGTCACAATATAATTTTCATCAATACAGACGATTCCGGCTTTTCGGGAATCGGCCCCTCTGTAAATCCGGATTGTAAGAGGAAGCCCGCAAGTCTTATGGACACCCAGCATTTTATGCAGGTTGAGTCTGGTAAGATTGTCGCCGTAGATAATAAAAAAAGGATCAGTTCCCGCCCAATTCCTGTTGGCCAGAAGAGTGCCTGCACTGCCGAGAAGTACAGGTTCGTGAAAAAGGTTGATTTGAATTTTATTATTCCTGCTCGACCACTTTCCGACAAATTCCTCCACCTTCTCATGCAGCCAGTGCGTGTTGATCAGGACCTCGTCAATGCCCGCCTGCACCAGATTCTCGAGCCATATCTGCAATAAAGGAACTCCCGCAATCGGCAGAAGACACTTTGGGATGCTGTCAGTCAAAGGGCTCAGCTTTTCACCACGGCCGGCAACCAGAAGGAATGCTTTGAGTTTTGTCTTTTTATGCAAGTAAATTACGCCGTTAAAATAAAGCCCTCTTCAATCATCTTCATCATTGAAATAGGGATAATATGAATTTCTTTACAGCCATATTGCGCCAGCACCTGCTGAGCCTTTCTCGCCCTGTTGCCTGATCTGCAGTGGGTATAGACTTTCTTGTCTGATTTTTTTATCTCTTTCAGAATCTCAACACCCTTTCCTTTTACAAGGTCTGAAAGAGGGATGTGCATGGCGCACTTAAAATGGTTTTTCTCCCATTCATTGTGCTCCCGGATATCAATCAGCCGGGCTTTACCGGAGCGCAGTTCCCGGAGAACTTCCTGGTAATCCTTCTGCTTGTCTTCAAACAGAAAATCATAATTTATCATGGCCGTTCATCAACGCGGTTTAATGATTATTACTCTTTTTCTCCTTTCGGGACGCTGCCCTTACCCCAATGATGGTCCTGCCCGAACCGTTCAAACCACCAGTCCTCTCCTTCCAGCTGTTCGTCTTTTCCCGGAATTAAGGGAAAACGGTAATCAGCACAATATCGCAGCAAGGTCTGATATGCCTCGGCAAGTCTGTGCATTTCAACATTTTCAGCTTTTTGCTTTGAATTCTTCTTAACATCGGGATGATGCTTTTTGGAAAGACGCCTGTATGCCTTCTTAATCTCCGCCAGGCTTGCCTTTTCGCCTAAGCCGAGCAGCTCGGAAGCTTTCCTGATTCTTTCCCATTCCTTCCGGGTCACTTCACATCACTCTTTTTCTTTTTAAAGCTCTTCTCGGTGCCATCCAGCAACCGCCTGATGTTGTCGGCGTGTTTAATCCAGATCAACACCCCGATAAAAAAGGCCAGAAAGACATGATTGGGCGAGCCGCCGAGCAGCCAGATCCAGCAGGTCATCAAAGCGGACACCAGGAGTGAACCGGCTGAGACAAACCCGGAAAAATAAACTACCGCAATAAATAGAAAAAGGCTGATAAGGACTGCCAAGGGCTCGAGGACAACAAATACTCCCAGGGCTGTGGCCACTCCCTTGCCGCCTTTGAATTTAAGATAAACAGGGAAGAGATGCCCCAGGAAAGCCGCTCCGCCGCATAAAGACACGGCCAGGTCCATTTCATTCAATGAAAACGACTTGCCTGACCGGACAAAGTACCAGTGGACCGCCAGCATGGGCAAGACCGCTTTTAATACATCACCAAGCAGGGTGAGAAAGCCAAGCTTCCTGCCAAGGAGACGGGTGACATTGGTTGCACCGATATTCCCGCTGCCGGATTTGCGGATATCTTCACTGCCGGTCAGCTTTGCCAGCACAAGCCCGGTTGGGATTGAGCCGACCAGGTATGCAATTATGATGAATAAATAAATCATTAGAGTGTAATTCCACGCAAAGTAAAAACTGTCTACATAATTTGAATATGTGCATCTATACAATTTGCAGGTGAAGGAAGTATTTTTCTACGCTGGTTAACGGATTTCTTAAATTCTACGGATTGCTCCACTCTATTACGAAAACTCGGGGCTTCACCCTCAAACAGTTCGTAATAGGACGCTCCGTAATTCCTTGAATTTTTACTAAATCCGTTAAAGGCTCATCAAATAATTCCTTCACCTTCTGCTACAGATATTGTTATTACCTGTAAAAAGTTAAGGGGCACA
>JAFDCR010000347.1 GCA_019312685.1 Deltaproteobacteria bacterium
AATATTTTTTATTGGCAGCGGTTATTTTTATGCCCTTTTTCAATGCATATGCAGAAAACAGGCAACCTGGATCACTCAAACAGCAATCGGTAAAAGTTATACGGTCTTTACCTCATGATACGCAAAGTTTTACTCAGGGTCTATTATTTTACAACGGCAAATTATATGAAAGCACTGGACGAAATGGCCATTCATCACTCCAGCGTATTGATGCACTGACCGGAATCGTCGAGAAGAAACTCTTTGTCCCGAATGTTTTTGCGGAAGGTCTGGTGCGGTGGAAAAATCAGCTGATCCAGTTGACCTGGAGGAGCAGAATTGCCTTTATATATAAACTTTCAGATTTTACAACAATTGGGGCATTTCGGTATGATAGCGAAGGATGGGGATTGACCGCTGATAGCCGTCATTTGATTATGAGCGATGGTTCCGACAAAATATATTTCAGGGACCCTTCGACATTTGAGATCGAAAGGATAATTCACGTGAAATTGAATGGCATTTCTTTGAACAGAATTAATGAATTAGAATATGCTGACGGCTATATTTATGCCAATATCTGGTATAAAAGCTTTATCGCCAGAATTGACCCTGAAGACGGCCGAGTGGTTGGGCTTATCGAGGCTAACACACTCCTTCAAGGAATGCCCCCGATGCCAGAGGACAATATTTTAAATGGAATTGCATATGATGTACACCAGAAAACTTTCTACCTGACCGGAAAGCTGTGGCCAACGATTTTTGAAGTGAATTTTATACCCAAAAATTAGGCCTGGTTTGTCAACGCTGCTTTTCTTCTGTACCCTCCTGCCCCAATCCACCTTGGAGTAATTAAATACATAAAAAAAGTTATTTTATCGAACGGCAAGTATGAGGAGAAAAATAGCTTGATAACCTCTCTTAAGTCCGCAGTTTTGATTTTTGCTGTTTATCGATAGTTTTGGAATTTGAAAAAGCGTTGATATTCGTTTCATATCCGTAAAAATCGTTAAGTTGGCATAATGGCAAGATATTTTAAAAAATAAACCCGCAGATAAAGTTCTCGCCGCAAGCAGATGGGGTATGAAAAAGATTGTAAATAAACCATCCTTCTGCAGATATAAATTCATCGACGATTAATTCTTCTAACAGCTTCTTGACATATGCCTTATCGGGCGTATTGTATTTACATAGCAATACTACTATGTGGCATATCTCCATCAATTATGATACCCCTCCTCTTTACCGCCGACAGTATGATTGCAGTCTACTAACGAGAACTTGCAGAGCAACGAATTCAAAAAAGCCATAATCTTATGGGGATGTTTTGTGTTCAAATTGAATTGTATATCGCTTTGTTTTTTCCCCTGGATCTTGTTCCGTGCCGACGCGAACTGCTAATGAGGGGGCTCAATTTCGCCAGCGGAAGTGAGTTGCCGAAGTTGTGTGATCGACAGGCTTGGGAACGGCTCGTTTACGCGCCCCGGTAGTCCTTTGATTATTTATATAACTGCGGAGTAGATACATCTGATAACTGCTGATATCTCTCAGGTCTTAAAAGCATTTACGGCCTTTCTTTATATCACTACAATTTATATGTTAAATAGAACCTTCTAATCACTGGTTTTTTTTAAAGGTGAATTCTAATGGCCTGCAATATAAACATAATCAACGTTTTTGGGAGCGGTGAACCGTTAAATATTATTACAGTAGTGGGCAATGTTCAAGATTGCCCAGCGGGTATTGATGGTAGCAATCTCGAAGTTGAGTTGTCTTGCCGGTCAGCAAACGATGAAGGATCTATAAAACAAACTGCAGATATCAATTCAGTAGGAAACTGGGAAGCAACTTTCCAAGCCCCTTTCTCTTTGTGCACCTGCAACGGGCAGGTTTTTGTCAAGGCACGCTGTCTTTCAGTCGAGGGTTGCGAGGCGGAACCATTTAACGACATTATTAAATGCGATGACTGCCCGTCGTTTAATTTCGATGGCACTGAGGACATCTCAGCGACAACTGTGGTGGCGGAATGCGATGTGGACGGATCTGTTTTGGTCAAGATCAAATTTAAATTCAGAAACGACACAGGGCTATTCACAAAGGCGGGAGTCAATTGCGGCCCGGGCGGAACGCTGGTGTCTCAGGATTGACCATTTCACGGGCCCCTTGGACCCAATTCAAAAAAGGAATTGGTGAATGCGATATGTCGATACGACCCAGTGATAACACCAGTTCCAGCCCCCTTTGTCGAGTTCATCAGTTTACCTTACGAAGTACGCGATTGCCCCCCCGTAGCGATCCCAATGCCTCCGCTGCCAAGCTGCGAGAATGTCGTGTGCCCTTCATCTGCAGTCATAGAGGTCACGGATAGCGATGGAAATGTGGTCATCGTAACCGGTCCGAACGCCGTTCTGTGCCTTTTGCCAGGTCTGTACACTGCTATGGTGATCTCGCCGCTTCCGCAGCCATCGATTCAGTACTTCTGGAGTCAGGACGGCACACTGACAATGCCGTTGATAACGGATCAGTCGATCACGATTGATCTAGGGGAAGGTGAGTCGCCAACGCTAAGTGTGGCAGTTGTTCTGGAGGACTGCCCACCGCTGACTGGGTCCGCAACTTTGACGGGTTGTGTCATCGATTGTGATGTCGACCTGACGTTTGTGCTGCGCGATGATC
>JAFDCR010000348.1 GCA_019312685.1 Deltaproteobacteria bacterium
AGCCATTCCTGCATTGTGGATGCGGAGTTTTCGAAAATATATGAAGATATAGTAAAATTGGTTGTTTGGCATGACAATGAGGCGGGTTACTGCTTGAGAATCATTGAACTTGCTAAGCATATAGCTATCAAAACAGCAAGGAGACAGAATAATGCATATGCTTTTGTTTAATGAATGGAACAGCAGGATGCCTGATTGAATAATTGCTGTGAAAAACACCTTACAATAATCAGATATTTTTCGGTTTTAGAGATACTGATCTAAGGAGTTGAGAAATTCCATGAAAATCCAAAGAGTTATGTCCACCCAAAGCAATTAAGAATCAGGCCAATTCCACCATTCGAAGGTATTTTATCGAGGCAATACATAAAAGAACATTTCTGGGGTAAGAAATTTAAACGGATTTCTTTTTTACCGATATGTACTTGACAGTGTAAAGCAGATATGACCTATTCACAGCCCCATTTTGTCGGGGTTTTTTCATTTCATATGCAAGGGATTAGCAACTTGCGATGTCTATCAATTGAAATTCGCGAATTATTCCTGAATTATTAATGTGTTCTATAGACATCTTGACTTTCATTAAAAGCTAAATAATGGAGAAAATTAGAGGGCTCCTTGGAGGGCTTTTTTCATCACGTTTCATCATTTTGAGCATGCTCTAATTAATTAAAATCAAAGGGAGGTGTGCATTTCAGTATAGCTGTCTGCAGTGTCATCAACTGTTCCGCTTAGTTTTACGAGAGCAAAACAGCTTGTTGTCCTGTAAAACACGCCGACCGGACGATTAACACCTTGTATCCTTGCCTTTCTTGGCCCGCGTTAAATTTCCTTAGAACAGGAATGAATCTGCATCTTTATTCCTTATTCAGGCTTTTCTATGGTTCGGATGTGGGTTCCAGCTTTTGTGAGGAGTTTTTCCATTGCCTGTACGTCTATTTTCCCCGGATCATAAATAACCCGGTTGATTTCACTGGACCCGCGCCAGCCTTTTTCAACCGATATAACTCCTGGCTGCCCTACCAGGGCATATACTCCAACGTCATATCAGCGAACGACAAAGGTTGCCGCGGCCAGGGCATCAGTTGTTCCTCCATAAACACTTTGGACCGGAAACACAGCAGCCAATACCAGACCGACTAAAAAAGTTCGCCTATTCATTGTGTACCTCTCCTGTCTATAACTTTATTGGGCCGGTCAAGACAGACCCGGCCCGATAATTGTTATTTCATCTGATCCTGCATGTCCTTGTTCATACTTTTGTTCATTGTATCTGTTTTCATTGTAGCATCCATTGATTTTTCCATGGAGCTGTCCATATGTTCATCGCTCATTGTCTCCATGGTGTTCTCCATGCCTTCATCCATCTGCTCTTCCCTCATGCTCTCCATGGTCGTTCCCATGCTGCTGTCACCCATGGTATCCGAACCATGTCCGGCGCAACCGGTTGTTGCCAGGGCCAGCAGAAACATCAGGCAGGCCGCTATTGTTATTAATCCTAATTTTTTCATGACAATTCCTCCTTTAAGATAAGTCAGGTTCCCTGTCTGGTCAGGGAAGTTTTCCATTTAATTTCACAATAACCAGGGAATGTAAAAGGAGGATAAAGGGCAGGTAAAGATTTGGTAAAGAATAGGGTGGGCTAAGAACCGGCTTGCTGCAGCGGAATGTTCGGGAGGGTAAACCAGACCTGGAATTTTCCGTCTGCCAATTCGGCACCCACCCTGCCCTTATGGGCTTCTATGAGATCCTTGACCACGGCCAGGCCGATGCCGGCGCCGCCGTAATCACGGGACCGGCTTTTTTCACCCCGGTAAAACCGTTCAAAGACAAGGAGCAGGTCTTCCGGCTTGATTTCACTACCTGGATTGGCAAAGGTAATACGTGTTTCCTTCTCTGTTACTTTGGTGCTTATCCAGAGCTTCCCGTCTGACGGAGTATACTGGACGCCGTTTTGGAACAGGTTGTGCAGCACCTGTGCCAGTTTGTGGGGGTCGGCATACACCTGGCAATCGGGTTTGATGCCGGAAAAATCCACGGAGATGTTCTTCCGGCTGAGCTGCGGTTGAAAAATGGAGTATACATGCTTGCAGGCATCCATAAAATCAATTCTTAGGATATCCAGGCTTATCCGGGCAGCACCTGCCTGTGCCAGCGTTAAGATGTCATTGACAAGATGACTGAGCCTCCCGGTCTCGTCCCTGAGCAGGGAAAGGGTTTCGTCGGAAGGCTCGACAACCTTGTCCATCAGTCCCTCTGTATATCCCTGGATGTTGGTCAGCGGGGTTTTTAATTCATGCGTCACATCGACGATCATGTTCTTGCGAAGCTGTTCCATGTGGCTCAGGCTTTCGGTCATCCTGTTGAAGGCCCGTGCGAGCTGCCCGACCTCGTCGCTTGTGGTTATCGGGATTGCATCTGGGAATTCCCCGGCCGCAATTCTGTCGGTCAACCGGGTCATGCCGGTAAGGGGCTCCAGGGTCCGTTTCATGATAAACAGGCTGATGATTGCCGACAGTATGACGGCAGCAATACTTCCCCAGATAAGATAAGTGTGGACCGAATCAATGAACATCTGATGGCTTTCTTTGGGAGAAATATGATACTTGTCCATCAGGGTGACAAAATAGCCTTGGGCCAGGTAATCCACCGCGACCCAGACAATGACCATAACCAGGGCTATTACCAGCAGGTTGATCGCAAAGAGTTTCCAGATAAGCCTTGTTTTCATCACTGAACGTTTTCCGCGAACCGGTGACCTGTACCGCGCACCGTTTAAATG
>JAFDCR010000349.1 GCA_019312685.1 Deltaproteobacteria bacterium
GAAGCGGTGTCCTGTATTTTTTGCACGACAAGTATTCCTCCACCTTCAAAACAATTGCTATTTAATAGCATATAGAGGATTCAGTCAGGCTTGATTTAAGATAACCACCTTTAGTTGCGATTGCTGCTATTCATCAAAAACAGAGCAGGAGAACATTTCATTTAAGGTTGACAGCATAAATAGTAACTTTCAGAAATTGAATACAACTGCAACGAGTGTTAATTTCGTACCCCTTCCAAAAACTAAACAATACGTACTGTATTTTTAAGTGCCCTAGTTGACATAACTATCCATCAACACTGGTGAGTCATTCCTGAATTGTTCAGTTGTAACTGCCGGGTCGTATACTGAAAAAGTCTTCCGATCCAATTAGAAATCCTTAAGCTCATTCACTGAGACGACATGGATGTGCATGCGATTATCTTTCCCTTCAAACCGGGAAAAATACTGGTTGGCCAGGGGTGATACATCTGCAGGTGAAGCAACAGCCAGAACAGCCCTGAAACGATTCAGACCGCGTTCATCTCTTTCCTTTTTCCCGGATTCAAGCATGGACAGCAGTCCCTGCTGCAGATCCGTGTCTGCATCTGGTTCCCAGATATATATAAGAAGTCTGCCGCCAACTGTAATAGTTCGTGTATGGGGGGAGGCGGTTGACTGTACCCGCCTGTTTTCTATCTGCTCAAAAACCTTGTCAGGGCAGGTGCAGCCGAGGACATCCCGGACAAATTCTTTTATCTTCAACCGCCTTTCCATTGCCCTATTCGACACTCACTTTTTGGCCTGAAAGAAACAGTGGGGATCTTTGGCAGTGAAAACATCAAGTCCATGGCTGTATGAGACTGCAAGGCAGCCGCGGCAGACTGCATTCAACCTGCAACTGCTGCATTCTTGAGCACCTTGCCTGTACTGTTTCGCCGCTGCTGAATCATATATATCTGAAAGCGATTTCTTCGTGAGGTTGCCGAGATATGACGGGAACTTACGGCAGGCGTGCACTGCTCCATCCGCCAGCACGGCCATGAAGTTAAAAGCCGCACCGCAGCCATAACCGGTACACCCGCCGAAAAGAGGTTTCTTTTGCTCATGGTATATAATGTTAAGAAGATTATCCTTTATACCCAGGCAGGGATTGGACTCAACCGCTGCGGCATAATCCCTGAGAAAGGTCGGGAAGGTCTCAGGATCTATCGCTATAAGCTTGGCCCCTTCCCCGGTCAACGAGAGCCGGTTGAAGGTGAAAAGATCCGTCCGTTTGCGAAGCATCTCTGCCAGCGGCAGCACCTGATCCAGGTTGCTTCCGGTCAGGGTGAGCATCACCATGGAATAGACATTCAGTTCCTGCAGCAGATCCAGAAAGTTCATAACCCTTTTGAAATGCCCTTTTCCCCTCATATAATCATTATGCTCTTCCAGCCCTTCCAGACTGACCTGGTAAAAAGCAAGGGGCTGGATGGCATTTAAGCGTTCAATCTGTTCCCGGGAGGCGGGATTGCCCAGTATGGCAAGGGTAAATCCCCGCCCGGCAGCCTCCCGGTATAATGTTTCAAAGTCAGGATGGAGTAGCGGATTGCCTCCTGTGAAAGTAACCTGCCCGTGAACATTATGAGAGCTGCAGAATTCCGCCAGATCATCAAGAACGGCAATTTCCTGCTGCAGGGACAAAGGTTTATACTGGCTGCGGTCATAACAGTGTCGACAGTGCAGGTCGCATGCCTGGGTGATATGCCACTGCAGAGTAAATATCCTGGAAGCAAAAAAGGAGCTGTCAATGCCCTTATCCCTTTCAGGTCGGAAATTTCTCCTGATACGGGGTTCCGGACCGGTCACAAGCCCTTCTTCCAGGGCTTCAATAACTGCTGCCTCGACAGCTGCAAGGTGAATATTCCCCTCCAGGGCCACAGCGCGACCCGGCAGTTCTTCCAGGGCCATTTTCATGACCAGCAGGTCTTTATCAGCGGCAGGCTTTGCCCTGACAGCCCCGGTGACCGGGTGACACCATAAAATAACAGCTTCCTCTCCTTTTACCGGACCGGGAACAGAATCCGTACCTTCAATAAAGGACGCAAGATTCTTCCAGGTATTTTCAAACAGTCTTATTGTGGGATTGAGTGTCAGTTTTTCAGTATATTGCGCTAGTTGGGAGTTATCTTTTTTCAGGTTATGGACAGCTAATTCCAGTCTGGCCAGTTCACCGAGATACTCTCGTAAATCGAGTTCCGATGTTTCCTCAATTATAGTATCTGGAAAGGATTCTATCGACCCGGCCGAACTTACCAGTTTCAGCCATTTGTCTCCAGGAACCGACTTGCGGCATTGCTGGTATATTTCACTAAACAACCAATCTTTATCCTGTTGTTTTCCGCTGTCCATATAATCCTGCAATAAAAAAACCGGACTCTGAATGTTATTTTTTCCTCATTCACAGCCCGGCATTTTTTAAAATTTTACGCTCCGGCATTATAATTTCAGCAACCGTAACCGGCAGATTCTTCCACCTTTGTTTCTCCGGCAGTTATCTTCCCTCCGATTTCATGCTATCTCCATCGGGTTTATCACAGCCGCAGGGTGTTGTCACACAGCCGGTCGTTAAAAGCCCTGCCCCTGCAATGAAAACAGTAATGACTAAGCAGAACGAAATCTTTTTAATTGCCTCTTTATTCAAATTGACTTCCTGCATTTATTCCAAAATAACAGCTGATTTACCGGACATCCAGATTCTTCTCATGAAAATCGAAAGCAGGTTTGCCCCCAAAAAAGTAAATTTCATACGGAAGAAAGGCCAGATCATCCTGAACACAAAAGCGCTCGACTGACCCGAAGCGGATTTATGAATCTTTCAGTTAGTATTTCAAACCATACTCCATGGTGCCGTCATCCTTAAGCCTTGACCATACGAGTTGTGCATCATACTGAACGAGCTTGTCTTCCTCTTTAATCTGGATACGAATATCTACGGGTTGGTCAGTAATAATCCTTATGCCCGCATCAGATAAATCCACGGACCTGGCCATGTAAATGTCATCTTCAGTATGGAAGGTAACCTCTGTATCCATAAGTCTCCGTTCTACTGTGCGTTTCTCTTGCTGTTCACTGTCTGACATTTGTTAAACCTCTCAGTTTTTGTTTATAAAAATTATATTCAAATGATTAAATTAGCCTACTGGAAGAAAAGTGTAAAGAACATTGAACAAATAAAAACCCCTCCGGGTGAACAGGTGGGATTCAAAAAATATAAAGTGCTTAAAGCAGATCAGCCCAGAGTATCTTCAATTATCTTACGGATATCACCTTTTAAGGTTCCAGAAGATGTTACAAGCAGCTGTTTATCATTTATGGTCATGGAAAACTTCATTATTTTTTAGATATCATCACCAACGGACAAAGTCAAAAAGAGATGCAACTGTCAGTCAGGGAAATCTCTCTTAACGGCCGGATTATCGCTATGTATTTGCCTTGAATTTACTTCTCAGGTTCAGCGACGAATTCTACAAGAAGCGTTTCAATCTTCGGACCGCACCGCTCCCCCTTACATTCCCCGGTACCGGAACCGAGGATACGGTTGATTTCTGCAAGCGACCTGGCGCCATTATTGATGGCTGCGATAAAATTTTTACGGGGGATTCCCTTGCAGATACAGACTTTCTGGTTCAACAGCAGCCACTCTTTCCGAGTATCCTCTATATTCATAAATGTTTATTATCCAAACGGATTACCAGTAAAGCAAAAATTAAACGCAGGACACGCTCCAATATCAGACTATCAGAGGGGCTATCTCACTTAAGGATTGTCTGGCGGAGTCAAAATCATAATTACTTAAGGCATTCTCCATTGCTGCCAGTTTTTCTTGCACTCCTTCTGTTGTCAGCATTGCTGCTTTGAATTCTTCAAAAAGGGAAATCGCTTCTGTATCATTGTCAGCCAACAGTTCATCCAGTCTTGTATAAAGTTTCTTTTTGGCAGACTTATCCAGTATTTTTTCCCTAATTCCGGCCGCAGGTCCTTCCTCGGGAGACTCTTTCACACCGGCAATTGAAGAAAGCACCAATAACAACTTGTTTTGGGCAATTTCGAGTAGTGCATAAAGAGAATCGCGGTCTTGTTTTTGTTTAATGCCTGAATCCAATTCACTGGCCGCTTTGTGCAACTCATTGGCCCCGATGGTCCCGGAAACCCCTTTCAGGGTATGAACCAGTCTTCCGGCCTCTTCAAAATCTTCCTGCTCAAAAGCCTCCCTTATTTTCTCCCCGACATTTTCCTGGTTGCCCAGGAACTGGCTCAGGATATTCCGGTAAAGTTTTTCATTGCCAGCCGTTCGCATCAAGCCTTGCCTGACATTTATCCCGGGTAGCTGGTCAGGCAGCGCGGCAACCTTTGTCGCCTCCTCAACAGTCCCTTCAAATATCCGCTTGCTCCCCGAGGTCTCGCTTCCGGCTGGCCTTTCTTCTTCCTCCCGATTATCTCCCTGCCCCGGTTTCCTTTCTCCAGGCCTGATCCACTGCATCAGCGCTGCATAGAGTTCAGCAGGATTTACCGGTTTGGTTATATGGCCGTTCATCCCGGCTCCCAGAGATTTCTCGCGGTCACCGATCATTGCATGGGCAGTCATGGCAATGATCGGAAGTTGTCTGTATGTCTGTTCATTTAAGTGTTTCTCTTTCTCCATTTTCCTAATTTTTCCTGTTGCCTCCAGACCGTCCATCTCCGGCATCTGGATATCCATGAGTACCAGGTCATAGTTTCTTCTCTGTACCGCTGCTAATGCCTTAATGCCATTATTGACAACTTCCACAATGATTCCCGCCTTTTTCAGAAGTTCGACCGCCACCTGTTGATTGATTTTATTGTCCTCGGCCAGAAGCACCTTGGCATCTTTGACTCGCTCAATACCAGGAGGTAAAAATTCGTATTGCGGTATGTCTATTTTCTTCTCTTCTGTTAAACCAAAAACATCCAATATGGCATCAAACAGGGTGGAAGGTGTGACCGGCTTGGTCAGCAAGCCGTCCAGACCGGCCTCTTTAGCCTTCTTGAAAATCCCAGTCCTGCCGTAAGCCGTAACTATTATAATGACGGGTTTTTCCGACAGGTTGGTATCATTCTTGATGATGCGGGCAGTCTTAATACCGTTGAGGCCTGACATTTTCCAGTCCATGAAAACCAGTTTGAAAGGATTGCCGGCTGCAGCGGCCCGGATTGTCATTTCCAGGGCTTCCTCACCGGATCCGGCTACAGACACTTTAAAGGATAGCGATTCCAGCATATTTGCCAAGACATGCTGCATTGTTTTACTGTCGTCAACCACCAGAACTCGCATACCGTGATGCTTTGGGGGGACCTGATAGGTCATTTGCATGGTCTCATCGGCAGCCCGGCCGAATGTCGCGGTGAAACTGAAGGTGCTGCCGACACCAAGCTCACTTTCCACGTTGATTTCCCCACCCATCATTTCCACCAATTTCCTGCAGATGCTTAAGCCAAGGCCCGACCCCCCATATCTGCGGGTGGTCGACGTATCCGCCTGACTAAAGGGAAGAAATAAAGAGGATGCCTGTTCCATGTTCATACCGATACCGGTGTCCCGGATACTGAATCTGAGCTTTACTGATGCCGATTTTTTGCTGACCAGTTCGGTGGAAACCAGTATTTCTCCTTTATCGGTAAATTTCACCGCGTTATTAACCAGATTAATAAGCACCTGCTCAAGCCGCAAAGGATCCCCTTGCAGGCCGAACGGCACATCAGGTGCAATATTCAGGATCAACTCAACCCCCTTTTCCTCAGCCTTGAGAACAATCTGATTGCTCACCCGCTTCAGTACTTCATTTAAATTGAAATCAACATTTTCCATCTCGAGCCTGTCTGCTTCAATCTTGGAGAAGTCCAGGATATCATTGATAATCTGCAGAAGCGAATGGGCCGAACTATCTATCTTTGAACAATAATCTTGCTGCTTTCTCGTGAGTTTTGTCTGGAGCGCCATGGTCGTCAAACCGATGATGGCGTTCATCGGTGTCCTTATTTCATGACTCATGTTGGCCAGAAAAATGGACTTGGCCTTAACGGCGTCTTCAGCCTTTTCTTTTGCTGCTTCAAGATCCGACATCATGTTCAGCATGGCGAGACGCATGTCCGCAAGTTCATTAATATGTTTTTTAAGATTTCTTTCTGTCTCTTTAAGAAGGGAAATATCAGCCCCATATACATTTATTACTTCGTATTCAGGTTCGTAGGTAAAAGAAAACAACAGATCCTTGCCACTGATTTTGCGTTCGACCTGCAGGACTCCATTTGCTGACAGCACTCTTTTCATCATGTCCCGATCCAAGTCCGGGCAGACATCAGACAGGATTTTGCCTTGCGGATTTTCAGTGGTAAAAAGTTTTTGCGAGGCACTGTTTGCCTGGAGAATATAGCCCTCCTTATCGATTCTGAACACCGGCGAAGGATTTAAATGGGTAAAAAGCGCCAGGCTGGCTAATTCTTTTTCTGCTTCCCTGCGTTCAGTGATATCTTCCTTGGACGCGATATAGTGGGTGATTTCATCTGAATCGTCAAAGACGGGTGCAATGGCGGCTCTTTCCCAGAATATCTCGCCATTCTTCTTTTTATTGCACA
>JAFDCR010000350.1 GCA_019312685.1 Deltaproteobacteria bacterium
CCTGACCATCACCGCCCTGGCCAGCCTGCTGCTTGGCATGGGTTTGCCTACCACTGCCACCTATATCGTCATGGCATCGCTCACCGCGCCGATCATTGTAGAGGTGGGCGGTCTGTACAACTTCATCATCCCCATCATGGCCGCCCATCTCTTCTGCTTCTACTTCGGCATCCTGGCGGACGATACTCCGCCGGTCGGTCTGGCCTCCTATGCCGCCTCGGCCATTGCAAGGTCCGCGCCGATCCCCACCGGCATCCAGGGCTTTCTCTACGATATCCGCACCTCGGTCATCGCCTTCATGTTTGTCTTCAATCCGGACCTGATCCTGCACAACATCAACAGTTGGCCCCAGGGTCTCCTTATCTTCGGTATGGCCCTGGTGGGCATGTCGGCCTTTGAGAATTTTGCCCAGGGCTGGTGTCTGACCAAGAACAAACTATACGAAGTTCCCTTTTTCCTGGCTGCGTCATTTATCCTGTTCCATCCCGGCGGGCCCGCCGCCCTGTTCAACATAGACCAGGCCTACAAATACTGGCTCTTCCCCATCGGGCTACTCATCTATGCAGCGGTCATTCTCCTGCAGAAACTGCGAATAAGGACCTGATTATTCAGCATCCCGACTCAATCTTTTTTAATTCTTAATTCTTCATTTTCCATTTTCTTTTCCAACTTCCCGGAATCCCGGGATAAACCTGTTGACATAAATCATCAGCACAGGTAATTTTTTATTATGCTTATGAATTTCTACGGAAAGTTGCGGGTTTCTGCGCCGCAGACAAAATGGGGAAGGGAATATGAAAAACAGACTGCGTCCTCTGCTGATCTTTTACCTGGTCATCTCATTGTCCGGCTGCGCTTCCAGGATGATCAAGAGACGGCCGGCAGAAACGATCTATGAAACGTGAAACTCCACATTAAAAAATAAGAATGGGAAAGTTTTAAGTGTGGGATGAACCTGACCCGCAATATTCGGAGCCTCTGAATATCCCACTAATAAGCATAGGAGACAAATATCATGAAACGTTTGGAGCTGACTGAAGATCTCATGACAGGCATCAAAGAGATCGACAATCAGCATCGCGAGCTTTTAGCCCTGGGGAATGAGGTGCTTTTCCCAGATTCCGGTGAAACAACTGACAGGGATATTCTCAAGGTCCTGAACTTTCTCATCAAGTATGTAAAAATTCATTTCGATGCCGAGGAACTGCTGATGGAATGTAACGGGTTTGACCGCCTTGAAGGCCACCGGAAACAACACCGAAGACTGCGCCGGGAAGTAGAAGGATTGGCTGACAGGGCAAAACAGCAAGGTACTGTCAAGGGGTTGGCGAACGAACTCTACTACCTGCTGCACGACTGGTATATCTATCATATCAGGGAATGGGACAAGGCCATGGCGGTTTACACCAGTAAAACCTTTCAGACCTTTAAAAAAACAGTTCCAGAGCCTGAAGATATAGAGTTCAACGATTTCGAGATTTAAAATCCTCAAGCACTATGAGCGGCAAAAAATTAAAACCAAGCGCGAAGAGTTTCCTGACCAACATGTCCGGCCCCTTGCCGCTGAGCAAAAAGCTCGGTCTCCTGTTCAGAAATAACCTCCACAAAATCCGGCACGGCACGAATTGCTGCGGCAACCCGGGCGAACCTGGCTGCTGAGTGTCCGCACCGGCTTCTCCGGGTGCGGAGGACAAAAAATAACAAATTTTAGATTATATGGAACTGTCAAGATTTCTTGGATGTATCCTGGTTTTAAATAGACCCGTCCGGTTTATTGATCTATAGAGAATTCCCTGAAACAGTTGGAGAAATCAAATAGATAAAGACGATATGACACAACGGATTGAAGAGCTTGAATACGTTGGTTTCTGGAGTTTTGGGGATACAATTTCAACTCATTGATTTAACCCATAAAAACAATTTTTTAGGCTAAATTCCACCGGACCTCTTGACTCGATACGAGCTTAATATTAATCAAGATTAAGGAGCCTAATCCATGCAGGAAATTATTAAAAAATATAATAGAGGCAGACCACGTTTTCAGCTGCTTACCCCGTTAAATAAAAGTGGCCTGCCCATACTCTCAAACTTAATACCAGGAGGGCAGCAATGACCAAAGAAACCGGGGGCAATGGATGCCAACAAGGTAAAAATACACCGCCAGCATCGCAGGAATCCCTGGAAGCTCTAAGGGAAGCTGTTCTGGATGGCCGGGTGGCCGAGGTGGAAAAACTTCTTGACGACGGATTGCCGGTTGATACCGATTTCGGCAGCGGGGCTACCCCCATGCATATGGCCATCCAGGAAAGTCAGGTCGAGGTGGTTAAGACCCTGCTTGCCAGGGGGGCCGACCTTGCGTCAGTCACCCGGGCCGGCTGGACTCCGGCCCATATGGTTGCCCTGACCAATAATGTGGAAATTGCCCAAATCCTCCTGGCCGCCGGGGTTTCCCTCACAGCCACCAACAGTAATGGCCACACCCCCCTTGATCTGGCCAGGCTCCATAACAGGTCCGAGATCCTGGGCCTGTTCAAAAAGGCCGGCAAGAGGGCTTGAATAATAACAGGGAAAGGTTAACGAATGCTGTTGGGGAGATAGTCCATGGGACTGCTTAATCTGTTAGTTAAAGATCCGCTCGGGTTCATCATCATTGCCGTACCGCTCCTGTATGCCGTTATTTTCCATGAGCTGGCGCACGGCTGGGTAGCCTACCGCCTGGGAGATCCTACAGCCAAATCACTTGGTCGCCTAAGCCTCAATCCGCTCAAGCACCTCGACCCAATAGGTACCCTGATGCTTTTTCTTTTCGGCTTTGGCTGGGCCAGGCCAGTACCGGTTAATCTGAACCTGATCCGCGACAGGCGCCGAGGAATGATACTGGTCTCTTCCGCAGGAGTCGTCACGAACATGCTTTTGGCATTCTGCGCCCTTTTTCTGTACAGGCTGTTCCCCCTTACACCGTCAAGTATACCGGCTCTGCTTCTCTATTATTTTGCCCGGATAAACATCATCCTGGCCGCCTTTAACCTGATCCCGCTGCCACCTCTCGACGGATCAAAAATCCTTATGGGCTTCGCTTCACCGGGCGTCCGAAAACTCCTTTCACAGATTGAACGCTATGGACTTATTATTCTTATCGGGCTGCTTTATCTGGGTGTCCTGAACCCGGTTATCGTTTATTTCGAATGGATTATCCTGTCGTTTATCAAACTGCTGCTGCCGTAAAAGACAATTTAAAATTGAGAATGGAAAATTCAAAATTTATGTTTGTAATAGGGGAAGCGTTTATTTGAAGGACTGATCAGCTGAGAACGTGGCCTGTCTCTATTCTCATTTTTTAATACCTCCATCAATATAATCATCCTCTTACCTGATAGTTTTCTGTTCTGAGTGCTGTGCGCTTCATCTGTTAATTTCCAACATTATTTCAATCCTCATAAAGCAGGTACGGTTTTTGCTTATCAAGCTGCAGAAAATTAAAAGTCTAAGGAGGACACAATGAAACTATTTAAAATCTCACTGATTTCCATTTTGATGTTTTTTGCTTTTTCCTCTGCTGTTCTAGCCGGTGATTTTGGTTGGATAGAAGATTTCAACATCCAGGCACAGGCAGACCCATCAGGATTCAGAGCAAGGCTGGCAACACGGTTTAATCTCAACGGGGTTCAAGTAAAAGCCATACTTAGCAATTTCGATAGACCTGCCGATGCTTACATCATGTTGAGACTTGGCGAAATGTCCGGAATGGAGCCAATGCAGGTTTATAGAAAATACAAACATAATAAAAGTAAAGGCTGGGGTGCACTGGCCAAAAGTATGGGAATAAAACCCGGGTCGGACAAATTCCATGCA
Organism: Deltaproteobacteria bacterium; assembly: GCA_019312685.1. Lineage (GTDB taxonomy): Bacteria > Desulfobacterota > Desulfobulbia > Desulfobulbales > BM004 > BM004. The sequence continues at coordinate 3,853 of JAFDCR010000350.1, forward strand.
TTGAAACACGGCCATGATTTATACGGAGGCAGTAACCATCGGCAGGCTCAAAACAGTAAACAGAAGCGACACAATGCAAACCTTGTTGTCAATATTCATGGTCACAGCAAAAGAAAAAAGAATAAATAAAAAAAAACAGTTCCATTCATGGGCTGCTTTTTTATTGCAAAAGCAAAAGCTTCTGGCTAGCCACAAAAACCAAATAAATTGATCCAATAATCAAAGAGGCCGGGATACGCCCCAAGTGAAGCTTCTCCAGCCTAGCTGGAGGCCTCAGGAAGCCCCCTAAAAGAGGCGGTACTACAATGCAATGTTTTTGTTCTTTCCCATTGTCACGCTGCCGAGTAC
>JAFDCR010000351.1 GCA_019312685.1 Deltaproteobacteria bacterium
AAAAAGAGGTTGTTGAGGGATACCTGTCAATGCTTCAGTCTGCCGGGCTGAAAGTTGTCATTGTTGATATCGGCGGCTTTGCACTTGAGAATATTTATGACACCAATTACAGCTTTGAGGAAAACGTGGTTCTGGTTGATGTCGGCGCAACCAAGATGAGTATTAATATTGTATCCGAGGGCATATCAGTACTGGCCCGTGATGTTGTGGTCGGCAGCAGGCAGCTGACTGACCAGATACAGAACCGGTTCGGCGTCACCCTTGAAGAGGCAGAGGGCCTTAAGATAGGCTATGAACCTGTGGAGGACAGACAGAAGGACCTTGATGAAATTTATACCAATACCTGCACCCAATGGGCTCTTGAGCTGAAGAAGGCGATAGACCTTTTCTATACAAACAACCCTGATAAAACCCTGAATAAAATTATTTTAAGTGGCGGCGGTTCCAGAATACAGGGTTTGGATCAGTTTTTTGCCGAGGAGATAGGGCTAGAGGTCGAACAATTGGATCCCTTTACGAAAATTAAATCAGACAGTAAAAATATTGATCCGGCTTATTTGAAATATATTGGCCCCGAGATGGCAATTGCCGCTGGGCTTGCCATAAGACCTTCTGAATTGTGAGATAGGCATGATCTATATAAACCTGCTCCCCGTAAGGCAGATAAAGAAAAAGATACAGGCCCGGAATAAGGTTTTCGCAATGGGCTCCACTCTGTTGGGCGTGCTTGCAATTCTTGGAGCAGTAGCTCTGGTTTTTAGCATTCAAGTTGGAGATTTAAATGCTTCAATAAAAAAATTGAATAAAGAAAAGGCAAAATATCAGAAAACCATCAATCAGATAAAAAAACTACAAAAAGACCAGGAGCTCCTTGAAACAAAACTCAATACCATCAGCAAGTTAAAAAAAGGTTCACAGCTTACAGTCCGTGTAATGGATGAACTTGCCAGGGTGACTCCTTCAAACCGAGTCTGGATTACCAGGATGTCATTTAACGGGACGGTGCTGAAAATCAGCTGCATTGCCCTGGATAATGCAACTATTGCCGATTATATGGAAACAGTTGTTACCTCCCCTTATTTCAAGAGTGCTGAACTGTCAGCCACTTCTACTAAAAAGGTATCAGGCCGAGAACTAAAATCGTTCTCATTAACAATCAGAGTCGTAAATGCTGCTTACGAAAAAGAGGAAGCAGAAGAAGCGGTGGAGAAGCAAGCCAAGAACTAAGTTGAAGCAGCTAGATTTATAAATTTATATTGTTATTAATTAATTTAATGAAGAATTTATAATTTGTCAGCCTAAGCGATAACTAGTTAATATGAAACTAAATAAGATTAAAGAGGGTTTTGATTCTTTTTTAGAAAAAAGGGTCGTCCCGTTAGACATAAAAATTATTATTGTCATTTTTGTGCTGATAATAGCCATACCTGCGGCAGCCTTTTATTTTCTTAGTTTTAATCCCCAAATTAAGGAGATAAATAAGCTGGAAAATCGTGCAGCAATATTGCGGAAGGAAATTAAAGAAGCAAAGGCAAGGGCTGCAAAACTTGATGAACATCTGGCCGAAATGGAGGAAACAAAGCGTTTATTTGCTGAAGCATCCATCTTGTTGCCGCAGAAAAAAGATATTCCTTCACTTTTAACCAATATATCCGCACTGGGAACCAATGCAGGGTTACAAATGGCCCGTTTCAAACCGGGAAATGAAAAGAAGAGTAATTTTTATGCGCAGATACCCATCTCGCTAAACATTTCTGGCCCTTATCACAATATCGGGACATTCCTTTATGAAATAAGCAGGCTGGACAGGATTATTTCTGCTGTCAGCATCAGGCTCGGCAGCCCTAAAATGCAAAGAGATGAAATGATTCTAAAATCAAATGTAAGTTTAATTACCTATAGGTTTCTTGAAGAATCTGAAATAAAAAAGCCAAAGGAAAAAGGCAAAAGAAAAAAGAAAAAGAAAAAGAGAAAGAGGAGATAAAGAGAAATAGTGTATTTAAAAAGTATACATAAATTTATTTTTCTGTTTATTGCGATCCTCTTTATGGTTTTTCTGCAGCATAATATCAATGCTTTTGCAGCGAAAGAGAAAAAGCAGGAAGAGCAAAAAGGGCTAAAGTTTACAGAAAAGATGGCAACCATTCTCTTTCAAGCGGCTGATGATACTTTTGTTTATAAAAGGGAGGGCAGGAGCGATCCTTTCGTTCCCTTTATAAAAGAAAAAGTGGCACGTGCGACGAAGCCTTTTGAAGAATTGACAGGATTGCAGAAATTTGAGCCTGGGCAGCTTACGGTAGTTGCCATTGTAATAAGCAGCACTGACAGGTTTGCTATGGTTCAGGATTCAAACAACCAGGGATATATAATACGTAAAGGCATTTTATTGGGAAGAACCGGTGTTGTGGAGGCTATAGTGCCGAATAAAGTGATTGTTAAAAATTACTCATACAATCTGGCCGGAGATAAAATATATAAAACCGTTGAAATGGTGTTGAAACAAGAGGGGGAAAAATAGCAATGTCCCACAGGGTATGCTTTAAAACAACTGTGTATGGCTTACAGTGCTGCTTTTCACTTGTTTTTTGGGAATAAATGTGATTGAGCAGCCTGCATTTGCGGCCCCTGGTCCATATCAGGTTACAGGGATTAA
>JAFDCR010000352.1 GCA_019312685.1 Deltaproteobacteria bacterium
AAAACCTGGATCAATACTGTACTCTATGTAAGAACAGGGGACGCCTCCGGGAAAAACGGATGAAAAATCAAGTTCCGGGAACTCAAGGCTGTCGCTGAAAAAATAGCCGTGCTCATAGAGGAGCTGCCAGTTGTCGATCACCCGCTTGGAGAAATCATAAAAATAGTTGCGGCAGAAGTCGCGGCAGCCTATCTCCATAAAGTCCATGGCCATCATGGATGTCACCAGGGTGTCATGACAGGGGACTGACCCCTTCTGGCGCGGCGTGCTTTTTTGCGGCAGACAGCCCTCTTGGTACCTGAAAAAGACACCGTTCGGGCCGGTGTATAAAAGACCGTATGGAAACATTTCCACCACAATATGACAGCTGAAACTCCGGCTTTTTTCGTTCCACAGGCCGACTTCTTCAGTGCGCAGGGCTCGCAGGCACATGGCCACAATAGTCTCCCAGGTGACGGAGCTGTCCATTTCCATACGGGTGGTTTCAAGGTCGGACAACCGGCAGAAGAGAAAAAAACAATTGTTGAACTCGGCGGCCCATTCCTGCCAGTTGGCAACCCCAATGCCCATCCCGATAATCCAGCTGTCCGGGTTAAGGGATTTTATTCGTTTAGCTGCCTGGGGAGGCGAGCCGCCATCGTCTATGATCAGGATCCCTTTGTTGTCGCTTATTTTTTCAACATTCGAATCATCAATGACCAGGGATTCAGGCACTTTTACTCTTCCTTCCGGGGGAAGGATCTGGTGAACCATGAACCAGCCATGATCCGGCTGCTCTGTTGATGGTGTTTTTTTTCGAAAAATCTGGAATATTTCTTTGGGTTCGCCATAGGTGTGAGTGCGAATCCTCGGTGTCAGGTTTGTTGAAGTCAGATAGGAAGCAAGCCAGGTCAAACACTGCTCCAGACGCCCGTTCTCAACAGACACCCTGCCCGCGAGCAGCTCAATAAAGTCCCCAGGGTTGTAGCCGTAAGCCGGCAGACTCCCTTCTGCAAGCAGACTCACCTCTTTGATGGGAAGGTTGTTGATCTTAACATCAGAGCCGAGCAGAAGTATGTTGGGTTTATTGTCTTCAGGATGCATTATATTGTCCTCATGTTGTGCGTCGGCCACTATTGGGCATTTGACACAGCACGGATATTATCCAAACCCGTGCTGTGTCGTCATGCCGGAGGGGTCTATGCGCCATGTTTTGAAAGATAATCTGCAACACCTTCAGGAGTGGGCTGCATGGCATCTTCGCCTGGCCGCCAGTTTGCCGGGCAGACATCACCATGCTCTTCAAAAAACTGCAGCGCATCAATAACCCGCAGCGCCTCATCAACATTTCTGCCGAGCGGCAGGTCGTTTACCAGTTCATGCCGCACAATACCTTCCTTGTCTACCAGAAAGAGGCCGCGCAGGGAGACACCGTCTTCCAGCAGAACGCCATATTGGGTTGAGATGGTTTTTGCCAAGTCAGATATAAGCGGGAACTGGACCTGGCCAATACCGCCCTGGTCTACGGGGGTGTTTTTCCAGGCAAGGTGAGTATAGACGGAGTCGACGGAGACGCCCAGCACCTCACAATTCTTTGCCTTGAAGTCTTCAAGCTGCCTGTTGAAGGCAAGAATTTCAGACGGGCAGACAAATGTAAAGTCCAGGGGATAAAAGAAAATGATTACATATTTACCCCGATAGGACGAAAGGGAAAGGGTTTCAAAGCTGTTATTGGGCATAACAGCTTCAGCTTCAAAATCAGGGGCTTGTTTGGTTACTAAACACATGGTTTTTCCTCCAGTTTGCTTTATTTAATTATGTTCGATGATTTATTTTTAGATACAATTGTTTTGTCCGCCATTTGGGAGAGCTCTCCCGGCAGGATACAACAGGATTCATCTTCAGTCAGTTCGGCAAACGTCACTTCCCGGAGAGTGTCGCGCAGTTGCTGCCTGGCCTTAAGCCAGACACGATTTACTTTACAGAGCGGACTGGCGTAACACGATTCAGGATCCATAACGCAATCATTCAGAAAGATTTCGCCGATGATAGCTTCGACCACATCCAGAAGAGTCAACTCTTCAGGACTTTTAAGTAGCCTGTAGCCGCCTTTTGCTCCCTGGTGGATACTGATTATGCCCGCCTTGGAGAGTTGTTGGGCAATCTTGGCCAAAAAATGGGAAGGAATGTCGCCACTGGCAGCAATATCCTGACGGCTGACCAATTCCCCCCGGCCTCTTTTGGCCAGGCACAAAACGCACCGTACTGCGTATTCACCTGCTCTTGTTAACCTCATCAATAACCCTCTAACCAATATAAGACAAATAAGATATTTTTTGTCTTATATTAAAAATAAAAAAATATATGTCAAGAATAAATTTGTAAATTTTTTAAAAAAGGAAAATCAATGTTGCGGTTATTGGTTCAATTGAAGCGCATAAACTGTTCAGGTTAGAATAGCCAGGATAAGTTCGGCGGTTAAGACCATATCCGAAAGTTTGATGGTCTCCCGGGTTGAATGGACTTTGTCCATGCCTGTGGAAAGGATGGCGCACTGGAGACCGTAGCTGTTGAATATATTGGCATCGCTGCCGCCGCCGGCAATAACATAGTCCTGCTTTCTGCCCAGCCTGACGGAAGCCGCCTCAACCCTTTTGATAACATCCGACTCCCGGTCGAGCTTCAAGAGGGGGTAGTCCTCAACAACTGTAAATTCAAGGGTTGGCTTTACTGTTATGT
>JAFDCR010000353.1 GCA_019312685.1 Deltaproteobacteria bacterium
AAAATGCATTTTTTTACTTACGACGAAATTGTTTCCTGTTTTTCTTCTGACTTCTGTCTTCTGATAGTATCGCGCCCGGGAGGATTCGAACCCCCGACACTCGGATCCGAAGTCCGATGCTCTGTCCAGCTGAGCTACGGGCGCAACCTAAAAAGTTTGCAGCCGACATTATGCAGTTTTCAGATATTTTTTACAACCTGAAAAGGGGTACGCGGTGTGAGGTATGAGGTGTGGGGTTAGTTTTTTTATACCTCGGACCGCATACCGCATACCTCAGACCGTTTTCAAGTCAACTTGATTGAGGCGGTGCGCTCGCTGATCCCTTTCTTAAGCACTTCATGGTTATAGGCATCTATTACATCCCGTCTCTTCAACATGCCGACTACCCATTGGTCTTCATGGGATTCAACCACCGGTATCGCGTCAATGCCCTTAACATCAAAATAGGTCATGGCCGTGTAGAGATTGTCATCGGGTGTCAGGGTCAGTACATTCCTGGTGCAGACATCACCCACCTTGGCGGAAAGGCGCAGTTCCTTGTCATGCAGAACGCTTTTGACATCCTGCATTGAAATAATGCCGACCATATGTCCTGTTTCATCAATCACCGGAAAATAAAAACTGTCCTTTGCCAGCTGGAAGATCTCTAGCAGATGGTTAACGTTTGCGTCCTCACTTATAAAATCAACATCTTCGGTAATCACCTTACCGACCAGAGTTGACTTCATAATGGCAATTTCCCTGCCTTCGTGAATATCAATGCCTTCACGCGATAGATCAACCGTATCTATTGAATCCGGGTTTAGTCTGCTGGCAACTGCTGTTCCTATAATACTTGTAAGCATAATCGGGATTATGATCAGATGGTCGCCTGTCATCTCGAAAAGCAGAAATATTGCTGTTATTGGTGCGTGGGTTGCGGCCGCAAGGAATGCCCCTATACCTACTGCTGCATATGCCCCTGATGAAGCTGTGGCTTCCGGAAACATATTGTGAACAATTGAACCGTAGGCGCCGCCGATTACGGCACCGATAAACAGGGCCGGGGCAAAGACTCCTCCCGAACCGCCGGACCCCAGAGTGACCGCAGTAGCAAATATTTTCAGAAAAATCAGGAGGAACATTACCCATACAATTCCATGGCCCGCCAGAACATCCTTGATATAATGATAGCCGTCCCCCATAACCTGCGGAAAAAAAATGGCAAGGACACCAATGATAAATGCCCCGATGATCGGTTTGAAGTGCTGGTTGATCTTCAGGGCGGCAAACCGATCCCTGACTTCATAAAACACATAGATATGCAGGACGGCAATGACCCCCATAAAAACTCCCAGAATCATGTATAGCGGAATCTCAGCAAGTGGATTGATTAAATGAAATTCAGGAATGGCAAAGGCTGGATTTTCACCATAGTATGACCGGGATACCACTGTTGCAATAGCTGAAGAAATCACCAGAACAGAAAATGAGGCTATTTCATAAGTCCCCAGCAGGACTATTTCCGCTGCAAAAAACACCCCTGCAATAGGGGCATTGAACATGGCTGCGATACCACCGGCACATCCTGCCGCCGTATAGACCTTTGTCCGGTTGCCCGACACCCTGAAAATCTTGCCGACAGCCGAGCCAAGCGCTCCTCCGACTTGGGCAATGGGGCCCTCGACACCTGCTGAATTGCCTGTGCCGACGGTCAACGAACATGAAATGATTTTCAGAATGTTTTTCCTGAATTTCATGCTGCCGCCCCGTATATTGACCTTGCGCAGAAACTTGGTAAAACCGTAGCCGTAAATTTCGCCGGGGAAAAGCAGGGCCAGGGGTATCAATAGAATTATACCGCTGATCGGGATGAGGGGCAGGAGAAGAATATTCCAGCCGCCCTGGCTTACCAATGCATAGCCGGGCACAAAAATTGACTGGTGGACAAACTCGAGAACCGTCCGGAAACAAATATTGGCCAAGCCGGCAATGATACCAATCAGGGATGCAATGACGACCATCCTGGTGTTTTCGCCTGGGGAAAAAAAGTTTTTAAATCTTTTTGACTTCATATCTTTTCAGGTATTTCACAGCCGTGCAATGCCGCCTCTTTCAGGAAATAATCATCGGTCATGCCTGCAATAAAGTCTCTTGCCTTGACCGCTGCAGGCTGTGATTCAAGATAGTCGCATGCCATGGTGTTGAGTTTTTCCTTATATATCTCGGACTGCCTGTTCTGTTTTTCCACGTCTTCAACATAGGCTTCAAAAAGAACCCTGTAACAATTCTGTATTTTGGTAAAATCCTTCTTTATTGCAGGATTCGTATAAATATTCTGATAGTTGAATCCTTTCAGTGTTTTAAGGCTTTTACTGACCTCCGGGCTAAACCCTATGGAATCCTGCGACAGTTCATTATCCCCACCTTCAGCGAGACTGTTGGTTATTAAATCTTCCACCAGATGATAGACGATGGTCCCGTTGGTATCACCAAGTACCTTTCTGCACCTGTCAGGGACATCACCACGTTTGATCAGCTTCAATTCAATGGCATCTTCAATATCACGCCCTATATAGGCAATGGTATCACATATACGGACCAGGCACCCTTCAAGGGTCATCGGCACCAGCTTTAATTCAGGATTATTGCTTTTTTCCAGCAGTTCCCGGTCAAATACTTCAAAGTCCTTATTACGGTTGGGCCGTAATTGACGGCTGTGAATTTCTCCGTCGTGACAAAGTATTCCATCCAGGGTATGTAATGTCAGATCCCACCCCTGCCCCCTTCTTTCCAGGTGTTCCAGAAACTGAACACTCTGGACATTATGCTGAAATGGCGGCAACCCATGCTCTTTGCAGAGTACAGCCAGTTCCCTTTCGCCATCGTGTCCAAATGGCGGATGTCCTATATCGTGCCCGAGGGCAATTGCCTCAATCAGATCTTCATTCAAGCGCAAAAATCTGCCAACGGTGCGGGCAATTTTTGATACCAGCTGTACATGCAGAACCCTATGGGTGATATGGTCATTACGGACCATATAAAAAACCTGGGTTTTGTCAATATACCTCGTATATGCCTTGGAATGCAGAATCCTGTCCGCATCAAGGGCAAATTCCTGGCGGTGCCCTGTCGGACCAAGCTGACTCCGCCGGACCCCATCACGGCTCAAGGTTGCAAAACGGCTGAGGCGGCTCTCTTCCTGTGCGTCAAGATCGTCCTTAAGTTTTAGTAATTTTGACAAGTTATCCTGTTTAGTATTCACTTTTCTTGCAATAGGAAATGCCCCGATTACATAAAATCTAATCTCTGAGCAGGATTTGCCGGTGTCAGCCTATTATGTTAAATATTCGTTTTTAATACGACTAAAATGCAGTTGAAGGCAAACCATATACTGCTTGAATGCTTGCAGTGCAAACAAAAAATTCCCTCTCGGCATGATCCTCGTTGGGATTAAAAGACAAATCTGCAGAGGATTGACAAACAATTAAACTTTAGCCTAAAATATTTTGGCTCATTCGTGAAAAAATTGAATGTGGCAATTAGAAAAGAAAACTCAGTACATAGTCGAGTCATATTTACACAGGAGTTTTTTTTATTAACCACAGATAGACACAGACAACTGCAGACATAAATAAAGCCGACCTGGTTTTATTTATAGTGCCATCGCTGCGCGATAAATAAACATTGCCCCGCAGGGTGATAACTAATTATAAATTATTGTGGCTCTAAATTATTTTCATGTTGTCATCTCGAACGGCCTTCAGGCCGGAGAGATCTTAAAGATTTCTCACATTCGTTCGAAATGACATCATCTTGTCTTTTTGTTACCTGATAAAACTTAAAATTAACTGCTCATCCATGGTTAAATTAATAAACAGGTATATTATTCTGACATTTCAACTAAAATACGAATGAAGCAATATTTTTAATTATATTGAAAAAAATAAGGAGATTCCCAATGAAAATTTCCATTAAATACTGCGCCCAGTGAAATTATCTGCCCAGAGCTTCCAGTTTGGGAGAAGAATTAAAAAAAAATCTTGGCGCAGAAATTGAACTTATTGCCGGTTCAAACGGAATTTTTGATATTTCCCTGGACGGTAAAATGATATTCTCAAAATTCGACAAGGGACGATTCCCCCAGCCTGATGAGGTGATTAAACTGGTCAAAGAAGGATAATCTGCTTTCTGTCGGACCAATTCATCAGGAAGCTTAACTATTCAGGGTTTCCGTATCTTG
>JAFDCR010000354.1 GCA_019312685.1 Deltaproteobacteria bacterium
ATATCAAGAAAAATTCAGTCACCCAGTCCCTGGAAATTATCCGGAACAGGATTGACCAGTTCGGTGTTGCCGAGCCGGTTATCATCCGCCAGGGGCTTGATGAGATCGTGGTGCAGCTGCCCGGTGTAAAGGATCCGGACCGGGCCCTGGGCCTCATAGGACAGACGGCCCAGCTGGAGTTCAAGCTGCTTGATGAGGAATCAGGCCTTGATCCCTGGCAGCTTGTCAGCCAGGCCCAGAACAGCGGCAAATGGCAGTGGGGAGAAAGCAGGAAGAAACTGAATCTGGCCCTGCAGAACCAGCTGCCCCAGGGAACAGAGATATATTTTGAAAGAAATGTTGATCCGCAGACGGGCAAGGAAACAAAAACACCGCTTCTGATAAAAAGCCAGGTCATGATGACCGGCGAGATGGTGAAAAACGCCCAGGTAAGAGTTGGAGGGACATTCAATGAACCATATGTCGGGCTTGACCTAACCGGCAGGGGCGGCCGGATCTTTGCCCAGGTTACGGAAAAAAATGTCGGTAAAAGGTTTGGTATTATTCTGGACGAGGTCGTCCGCTCAGCACCGGTGATACGCGAAAAGATACTCGGCGGCTCAGCCCAGATAACCGGCAATTTCACCTATGAAGAGGCGACGGACCTGGCCATAGTGCTGCGCGTGGGTGCCTTACCGGCGCCGGTGGAAATCATCCAGAACCTCACGGTAGGTGCCAGTCTTGGCCATGATTCCATTGACAAGGGTCTTACATCCGGTCTTCTTGGAACGGTCCTGGTCCTGGTATTTATGATACTTTACTACCGTCTGTCAGGCGTTATCGCAAATTTCGGACTTGTATTTAACATATTCCTGCTGTTCGGCGGACTGGCAGCACTCGGCGCCACCCTTACCCTGCCGGGAATTGCCGGTATCATTCTCTCCATCGGAATGGCAGTTGACGCCAATGTCCTGATATTCGAGCGAATGAGGGAGGAGTTTGCCCTCGGTAAATCGGTGAAGTCAGGAGTTGAGGGCGGGTTTGATAAGGCATTCTGGACCATTATCGACTCCCAGGTAACCACCCTGATAACAGCGCTGGCCCTATTTCTCTTCGGTACAGGCCCGATCAAGGGTTTTGCCGTTACCCTTTCTCTTGGCATTACATTTAACCTGGTTTCAACCCTGTTCGGAACCAGGCTGGTGTATGATGTCCTCCACAGCAAGCGCCTGCTCAAGCCCATCTCCTTTTTTCAGTTTATCAAGACGCCGAGCTTTGATTACATGCATCTGAAAAAGATCACATTCTCAATCTCAACGGTTTTAGTGCTCATAGGGCTCATCTCCTTTGTCCAGATTGTCCGCGGCAAGGCGAACCTAGGTGTTGATTTCACCGGCGGCACCCTGATCCAGTACAAGGCTGACCAGCCTTTTGCCCTGCAGGAAGTCCGGAAAGTCCTGGGGGATAATGGGCTTGGCAATGTTAACCTGCAGCAGGTGGAGAATGAAAACAGACTTATTATCAGGCTGAAAAAATCATCGGAAAAGGTTGAAAACCTTGATGAGCAGCTCTCAGCTATTTTCAGTGAAAATATGCCCGGAAAAGGATTTGTCATGGAAAGCCAGGAAGCGATCGGCTCTTCAATAAGTGAAGTGCTACGTAACAAGGCCTTACAGGCAATCGCCATTTCTTTGTGTGGGGTTATTATATACCTTGCCCTGCGCTTTGATTTGACTTTCGGTATTGCTGCGGCAATAGCGACGTTCCATGATGTACTCGTGGTTCTTGGAATGTGCTGGATTCTGAATATCGAGATAACCCTGTTGATCGTCACTGCACTTCTGACCCTGGCAGGCTATTCCCTCAATGACTCGGTTGTCGTGTTTGACCGAATACGTGAAAACATGAGAAAATCGGAACACGGCATAGCTAAAGTCCGGGGATTCACAAATATCATCAATTTAAGTATTAATGAAGTAATAAGCCGTACGATTGTCACATCGCTCACTACGGCCCTGGTGCTGGTGGCCCTTTTCTTTTTGGGCGGCACCGTTATCCATGATTTTTCCCTGGCCCTGTTGATCGGACTCCTGGTGGGAACCTATTCCTCAATATTTGTTGCCAGCCCTCTGCTCAGTGTATGGAAAAAGGGATAAGAGACGGCGGAGAAAAATTGTTTTGAGGATTGGTTTGTCCTGAGTGAAGTATTTGCCTATTTGTGTTTGATACCAGCATGCAATTACCGGATAATGTAACAAGGCTTTGCGGCCAGAAACGTTTTTCTTTCGGATGTCATCCGGGTGTTTCCTGTTTTACGGAATGCTGCCGGGAACTCGATCTGGTTCTGACTCCGTATGATGTTTTACGCCTCTGTCGCGAGCTGCGGATGAAACCTGCAGAATTTATTGAGCGATACGTGGTTGAGGAACTGGACGAAAAAGGCATCTTCCCGGTTTTGTACCTGGGAATGGTGGATGACGGGAGGGCGAGCTGTCCTTTCGTAAGCGGGGACGGCTGTACTGTTTATAACGGAAGGCCCGGGGCCTGCAGGGCCTACCCGGTTGGCCGGGGCACCACTCTTGACAAAAACGGCAGGAAACAGGAGCTTTATATACTGGTTCGCGAAGATCACTGCAGGGGATTTGATGAGCCGGAAACCCATACAGTTGCCGAATGGTTCGCTGATCAGGGACTTGTGGAGTACAATAAAATAAACGATGAGGTCCTGGCCCTGGTGCAGCATGAACAGGTGGGCAAGGGCTTACAACGCCTTACCCGGGAACAGAAGGATAAGTATATATTGGCGCTCTATAAGCTTGATGAATTCCGGGAAATGGTATCTTCTCCAGCTTTTCAAGAAGAGTTTATGGCGAATGAAAAGGAGAGGGAGGCGATTCTTGCTGATGAACTCAGTCTTCTCCGTTTCGGAATTCGCTGGATTATGGAGCTCCTGTTTACAGAGAAAGTATGAGTAAGGACCGCTTTAAAGAAGATGACTGTCCGCTCGGAGTGGAACTTACCGAGAAGCTCCGCAAAATGGCGGATCCGTATCATGACGGCCTGGGGGGGTGTCACGGTCCGGACCATACCGAGCGGGTCCATAAGACCGCCCTGCACATAGGCAGGCTGATG
>JAFDCR010000355.1 GCA_019312685.1 Deltaproteobacteria bacterium
CAAAAGCATTACTTTTCTTTTACCCTATTATTATTCTCATTTCGCTTACCTACACAGTGACAGCCGTGCAGGTCGAACGAAGACTTCTCCGCGATGAGATTATCAAAAGGGGGGAAGTCCTGACAACCATTGCGGCAAAAAACGCTGAACTGCCGCTGCTTTCAGACAATGCCGAGCTTGTAGAAAACGCGGCATTCTCCATCAGCGAAATAAAAAACGTTCCCTTTGTTACATTTTATGATTCCCAATTTGAGCCGATAGTCCACCAAGGCATGAAAGCAATCATACCGCCACCTCCGCATCTGAAGTCTGCGACAGATTTTTTTGTCCGCGAACAGCCTGGGTATTTCGAATTTTTTGCCCCGGTGTTTTCCATACGGGCCGGGGGGGATATTGACATGTTCGAGGAGTCAAGTCCTGACAGGCTTCAAAAGGAGCATATCGGCTGGGTGCGGGTGGGTCTTTCCAAGGAGGTCATGAATAAAACAGTAAGGAAAATGACCGTTAACGGTGTGCTTTTTTCTTTAGGACTTGTGATTATCGGTGTTTTTCTCGTCACATTGTTTCTTAATTTCATGCTCAAACCCTTAAACGATTTATTTAAAGCGGCTCAAAACTTAAGAGACGGCGAATATCCCCATGTCCCGATAATTGATAGAAATGACGAGATAAGCCAGCTGTCTGCCGAATTCAACAAAATGAGTTCCGCCATCAGGGACAGGGAATTACAACTGTACTATTCACAAAAAAGAATCAGTGATCTGTTCGAACGGGTCGAACATGCCATATTCTGGTTGGACACTGATTTCAAGGTCATTGAAGGCAATAGAAAGTTTGGTGAACTTTGCGGCCGGGTTTCTGATTTTTTCAACCTTATTGAGGCCGACAAAAGAGAAGCTTACATAAAAGAGGCCAAAGCCGGTGAACTGATCGCTAAAGAGGTCATGATAACTATGGCGGAGGGTCAGCAGCACACCATCTCCCTTTCTATCTATCCCGAGGTTGAGGAAAACGGAAAGCTTACTGGCTTTGACGGCCATTTCATCGATATAACAGAAAATAAAAAAATGGAAGAGACGATGCGCCAGACCCAGAAACTTGAAAGCCTCGGCTTGCTGGCAGGTGGCATCGCGCATGATTTCAACAATATCCTGACCGTCATAATAGGTTACAGCGACTTGGTTGCCCAGAAAACTTCTGCAGATAACCCCTTATATGCCCAGATAAATGAAATACGCGAACAGGCTATAAAGGCGGCGGAACTAACCCGGCAGCTCCTGGCCTTCAGCCGAAAACAGGTTATGGAACTGCAGGTTATCAACCTCAATGATCTTATCAACAATATGGCAAAGATGCTTGGAAGGCTGATCGGTGAGACCATTGAAATGAGACTGCTGCCGCGTCCATCGGCCGGTAATATCAAGGCAGATCCCGGCCAGATAGAGCAGATAATCATGAATCTGGCCGTAAACGCCAAGGATGCGATGCCTGAAGGCGGCAGCCTGGTCTTTGAAACCGACAGTGTTACTCTGGATAAGGAATACTGTAAAACCCATGAGGATCTGACACCGGGCAAATATGTCTTGCTTGTCGTAACTGACACCGGGCACGGCATGACTCCGGAGGTGCGGGAAAGAATATTCGATCCATTTTTTACCACAAAGGCAAAGGGTGCCGGAACCGGTCTGGGGCTATCGACTGTCTACGGCATTATCAAACAGCTCAAAGGGCATATTTTTGTCTACAGTGAAATTAATCACGGTACCACCTTCAAGATTTACTTTCCTGAAGTCCGGGAGGCAGAAAAAGAAGATGCCCCAGAAAGATTATCGCAGGATGCCCTGAAGGGTAGCGAAACCATTCTCGTTGTCGACGATGAAGCATCGATCCGCAATTTGATCAGGGATACCTTGCAGCCTCTCGGCTATAAGGTGCTGGAGGCAGCCTCGGACGAGACGGCCCAGGAGTGGGGCAAAAAGCCGAACGTCAGAATTGACCTGCTGCTGACCGACGTAATCATGCCTGGAATGGGTGGCAAGAAACTGGCCGATTCCCTCCAAACATTGATGCCGGACATGAAGGTGTTGTTCATGTCCGGTTATACTGACGAGGTCATCGCCCACCAGGGTGTCCTGGCTCCAGGAACACTCTTCATCAATAAGCCTTTGCTTCCAAGTGTTTTAACAAAGAAAATACGGGAGATCCTGAACAGATGACAAAGGAGAAAAAGGGATAAAATTAATCGTTGTGCTTCCCCTTCCATTCAAAGGTCCGCAAGGTATCAAGCGGATCCTCTCCCGCCGGGGCGATGCGTCCTTTTACCCTTATAACCCAGTAATTCTGCGGCTCTGCATGAATCTTCTGCTGCAGGTGCCGGGATATACTGTGCGAGTCCTCTTCAAGATTATAGAAACGGCTGTCTATTCCGATAAAACCATCCAGGAGATGGGCAACGGTGTGGAGTATTTTTGAAACATACCCTTTTTCAAGACCATGGAGGTCATCAAGCGTTTCAAAACCCTCCTCATTCAGGTTCTGCAGCAGTTCCCCTATCACCTTTTGATTTGCCTTGATATTATCTTTGAGCCTTGTCCAGAATTGCTTTTCTCTTCCGTTTAAAGACTCACTTTCAACTATCCGCATTTCGTCATAGCGGATGAGCATGGTCCGGTCAAAAAAACGTTTCACCCGTTTACGGCAAAACTCGAAGTCGGAACCTGCCAGCAGTATATCGTGCGATATTTCCAGGTCCTTCATTCTTTTCTCCAGGTGTTACCTGTGCAGTTCCTGGAAAACAGGCAGCTGCGGGATATCGAGAAAGGAGTTTACGTGATATTCCGCCGGCAGTTCAGGATTCTTAAAAGAAATCAGCCGCATATTAACCCCGGCTGTATGCTCACGGTCTACCATACTGTCGCCAATGTAGACGGCTTCATCTGCCGATAACTCAAAATGGTCGAGAATTTTAACCAGTGCCTCGGAATGGGGCTTGGGTTGCTGCACATCAAGTGCGGTGACAACCATGTCAAAATAGGGCTCTAGATCATGCATCTTCATGACAGCCGGCATGGTGGTGGTTCTGTTGGTGCTTATGGCTGTAAAGAACTTTGGTTTCAGAAAGTTAAGAAACTCCTTAAGGTCAGGCTCGATAACCATATATTTCAGAAACGGGGTGTAATCAACCGTTACTCTGTATTTATGGGCATCTTCAATTTCCCCGGGGTAATTCCTGAATATATGGTTTACCGAATCAAAGACGTTATGGGAGTGGACATAATTCTCCTCTTCCTCATCCATAGCCGGATGACCGAATTTTTCCAGGAGGTGATTGTAATATATCCTATTGGCGTCCATTGAATCAAACATGACGCCGTCGCAGTCAAATATGACAAGTTTCAAAGGGGTCATCTTTTTCATGTCACAAAATACCTTTTGCCGGATGGCAGAACTTATTTTACATCCTCAGTTATGTTTTGCGCACCCTTGGTTTCTCTTTCCAGCCGCTCAAAGAAGAC
>JAFDCR010000356.1 GCA_019312685.1 Deltaproteobacteria bacterium
AAAACGCGGCACATCAGCTGATGCGGAAAATTTCCACAAACCAAAATGTTTCAGTTTTCTTATCAGGTCGGCGGTTTCCCCATTCTTACTTCCATCAACAGCCGGTTTTGGGGTCTCCATTATTGGAATATCCGGAAAATCAAGGGGAACTTGATAAGAAACTCCCAGATAGCTGAACATGAAAAACAGAATCACTGTCAGCATAGCCAAGGCAGTATATATCACACCATTATGCACTTTGAGATTGCCAAAATGCATCCTTGATATATTGGTTGCCTGGATTTCCTTATGATCGGAATGCGAGGAAAGACTATTCATATGATTCCCAAACTTTTACAGCAATTTATTTCAAAAAGGGGTCCATATAAATAAAAAAAACGATATTTTGCAAGGTTAGATTAAAAATTTTAAAATAATATTTTATCTAAAGAAACAAGAAAAAACAATTTATTCTTTTTTATTCAGGTCGAATAATCCCAGTTGTGATTTATTTTCCTTTGTTTTATCAAGTGGTTCAGTAGAGGGAACATTTTCTTTTTCGCTTGCCTCTTTTTTTTGATTCGGGGCCGAATTCGGTCTGAGCTGCTTTAGAGTTGTATCCTTTTTTTCAGTGCCATTAGCATCATTTTGCTCTGCAACTTTTGTGGTTAATTCGGTAATACGTCTGACTGTTCGGGTTGATAACCTCTTGCCGAGAGCTCCTCCGCCTTTGATTAAATACTCATCAAATTCAAGGCGCTGGGAATTAATCTTTGATCGTTTTGTTGGAACAAAATCAATCCGGGCCCGAACACCCTCACCGGTCTGCAAAAACTGAATCCATGATTTTTTATGGGCGGGAAATAGGCGGTACTCCTTGTCCAGGATAAATTTTGGAGTTTTGAATCTTTTAATAAATGTAAAATTTTTTGTGCCTTCGCGATACAGCAGGTTAAAAATTGTCTTACCAGCAACCTTACCAATCCAGTATACATCATGATCGACGAATATCTTTTCTGGAACCTTAATGGCCTTATAACGGCCATCCCGGTAGATAAGCAGTATTTTATCATACTCGGAACAGGGAACTGACATATCAGGGTCTGTTTTTACCTGATATCCAAGAAGTCCTGTTTCTCTATGATATCCGATAGTTAAATTTGAAAGAGCTACCTTTCTTGCCTTGACCTCGGTGAATGTTTCGATAGTAGTTCTGCGGGGGTACTGTCGGCCATATTTTTTTAGAAGATTATCAAGGTAGCCGATAGTGTAATTAACTATATCTTTGAGTTTCTTATTTACTTCTTTTATGGAATTCTTGATGTCCTTTATTTCTTTGCGCTGGCGATCGATATCAAAGCGCGAAATCCGCTTTATTCGTATCTCAAGCAAACGTTCAATATCTTCCCGGCTGACGGGTTTGACCAGCTTTGCGGCAAACTCGGCCAAGTTTTTATCAACAGTATCAATAACGGCCTTGTAACTCTTGCATTCCTCAATTTTCTTGTAAATACGTTCTTCAATGAAGATTTGCTCGAGTGTGCGTGCATGGAGTTTTTCCTGCAGACGACTCAATTCTATCTGCAGCTCAGTTTCTAAATTTTTTACCAGCTGTTCCGTATTATCCCTGAGCACCTCCTCCACAGAAACACTGACCGGACTATTATCTTTAATAACGGTGAGATTCGGGCTGATAGAAACTTCACAATCGGTAAAGGCGTAAAGGGCTTTTATTGTATCCTTGGCGTAAATACCGCGGGCCAGTTTTATTTCAATTTCTACTTTTTCGGCTGTGTAGTCATTAATGGACTGTATTTTTATCTTGCCGCTTTTATCCGCCTTTTCAATACTGTCAATAATAGATGAGGTCGTGGTTGAGTAGGGAATTTCTTCAATAACAATTGTCTTATCATTTTTCTCGACAATTTTTGCTCTGCACTTGAGACGTCCGTTACCATTGTTGTAGCCTGAGACGTCAAGCAGTCCCCCATGCTGAAAATCCGGATACAGGGTTACTGACAGGCCTTTAAGGATTTTTTTCTGGGCCCGCAGAAGTTCACGAAAATTATGCGGCATAATCTTGGTTGCCATGCCTACGGCGATGCCCTCTGCACCAAGCAGGAGCAGTAAGGGTGTCTTTGCCGGCAAGGTGACCGGTTCCTGCATCCTGCCGTCATAAGAGGGCTGGAATTCCGTGAGATCCTTATTGAATAAGGTCTCTTTGGCAAGCGGCGTAAGGCGGCATTCTATATAACGGGCGGCGGATGCCTGGTCGCCGGTAAAAATATTGCCGAAGTTGCCCTGGCGTTCGATAAGAATGTCCTTATTGGCGAGATTTACCAGGGCACCAAAAATCGAGGCATCACCATGGGGATGCAGTTTCATGGTTTCACCGACCACGTTGGCAACCTTTTGAAACCGGCCGTCATCCATATTATACAGGGTCTGCAGTATACGACGCTGAACCGGCTTCAGGCCGTCACTCATGTCGGGAATGGCACGTTCTTTAATGACGTAAGATGTATACTCGATGAAATTCTCATCAAAGAGTTTATGGAGTTTTCCGAAGTTGGCAGTGTCTTGCATGAGATGCTTATCTGTTGTTATTTACAGCTTTCTGTGTTTGGCAAAGTTTAAAAATAGTCCCGGCAGGTCTTTTAGGGCTAGATAATGTTGTTCATAATATATTCTTTACGTTCCGGAGTATTTTTTCCCATGTAGAATTTCAACACTTTGGGTACTTCTGAGAGCCTGTCGATATTTACCTGACGGAGGCGCATATCATTGCCAATAAACTGCTTGAATTCCACAGGTGAGATTTCCCCCAGGCCTTTAAAACGTGTTACTTCAATTGCTCGGCCGCTCTCTTTGCCGCTGCTCAGCTTTTTGGCTGCCTTACCTTTTTCCTTTTCACTGTAACAGTATATGGTCTGCTTCTTATTACGAACCCTGAATAACGGGGTCTCCAGGATATAGATATGGCCGAGTTTTACGAGCGGTTCAAAGTAGTGCAGGAAGAAAGTCAACAGGAGATTTCTTATATGCAGCCCATCTACATCAGCATCCGTTGCGAGAATAACCTTGTCATAACGAAGATTGCCAACAGACTCTTCCACATTAAGGGCCTGCATCATATTATACATCTCTTCATTTTTATAGAGAAGCGGCAGACTCTGCCCAAGCACATTGAGCGGTTTGCCTTTCAGTGAGAATACAGCCTGCCGCATCGGATCCCTGGCGCTGACAATCGAACCGGCTGCTGACTGGCCCTCAGTAATGAAAAGCATGTTCTCTTCCCCCGGTGGGGAAGGTTTATCTTTGCTGGGATGGTATTTGCAGTCCTTGAGATTTGGGATTTTAAGGGCAACTTTCTTCGCCTTTGCCCTCGCTTCTTTCCTCACATGCTGCAACTCCTTGCGGACCTTCTCATTCTGCTGGATTTTTTCGAGCATCCGTTCCGCAGCTTCTGGATTTTTATACAAATACGCACTTACCGTGTCCTTGACTTCATTTACAATCCAGGAACGGATTTCTGTATTGCCGAGTTTGTTCTTCGTCTGGGACTCAAAAACAGGGTCTTTTATTTTAACAGCAAGAGCGCCGACAACACCTTCTCTCACATCTTTTCCGGAAAACTTCTTGCTGGAAAATTCATTGACCCCTTTGAGGATTCCCTCACGAAATGCTGATAAATGGGTGCCCCCCTCACTTGTGTATGTCCCGTTTACAAAGGAAAAATAGCTGTCGCCATAATTATTGGTGTGGCAGAAACAGAACTCAAGGGTTTTGTTTTTTGTATAGATGGGTTCATACAGCTGGCTGCCGTTAATCTCTTCAGCCAGAAGATCCTGAAGGCCGTTTGAGGAGAAAAATCTTTCTTCTTTGAGATAAAGATTGAGGCCGGAATTAAGGTAGGCATACCGCCACAATCTCTTACTGACATATTGTAGATCATAGGTAAATTCGCCAAAGAGTTTTTTGTCAGGCAGAAATTCAATAAGAGTACCGTTACGTTCCTTTGTCTTTCCTTTTTGCTCTTTTTTCAGCACACCTGATTCAAATTCCGCAGTGGCAAATTCGCCCTCTCTATATGATGTGACCCTGAAATATTTGGATAAGGCATTGACCGCTTTTGTCCCTACTCCGTTCAACCCTACTGAAAACTGGAACACATCAGTATTGTACTTGGCACCGGTGTTAATTACAGAAACACACTCAACCAGTTTTCCTAACGGTATGCCGCGGCCATAGTCCCTGACCATGGTAGTGCCGTTATCCTCGATGGTGATATCAATTCTTTTGCCGGCGCCCATGATATATTCGTCTATACCGTTGTCAATGACCTCTTTTAAGAGAATATAGATGCCATCGTCCTGGTGGGATCCATCACCCAAGCGACCGATATACATTCCCGGACGCAACCGGATATGCTCCAAAGAGCTTAAGGTTTTTATCTTGCTTTCATCATACACATGAGCAGCTTGCGCCATACAGTCAGACCCTTAAGTTGAATTGATTTTTCAAATATTTTCCTTGAGGTAGTTGCCTTTTTCTCTATTGCCTGCATGTTTACCATACAATATATGGACAAATTTAAAAATATATACACAATATAATGTATACCTTCAACAAAAAAAAATGCAAAACGATTAATTGCATAAATTTGCTAACTTCTTATTAGGACTGGAAATATAGACTGTGAGACTATCCGGAGGAGTTTACTGAAGGTTTACTGCATATATGTACCACATTGCGTCCTTTTTCCAGGGCGGAAGCGATATCCATCAAACATATTATTAATAAAGGAAACATTCTTGAGTACTCATTTTTTACAGTTATCGCACGTAAGTCGTTTAAACATACAGTCCTGAATTGTGCAGCGAGGGCCGCCGCGCTTCTTCCGGTCAGGTTGACCCTATTGGGGGCCATTTGCTTTAAATCCTTCATGAAACGTTACATTACCTTGAGGATAATGCCCGTCAAATGAAAGAGCGAAGAACACCTCAGGCGGGACACCCTCGAGGACAAGACCGGATACATTCTCAAAACCAAATTTTTTATAATATTCTGGATGGCCGACTAGGCAGCAGCCATTGGCGCCCAAATCTTTCAATCGGGATAACCCTTCCTCTATCAGGGCCTTGCCAATCCCCCGTTTTTGGTACTTTGGTAAGACAGAAACCGGTCCGAGACCATACCAGTTCATCGTACCGTCCGAGATGGTCACGGGAGAGAATGCAATATGCCCAACAACCCGGCCATCCACTTCCGCGACCAACGATAAGGTCAGGGCGTTGGCGGTACGTAGTGCATCGATGATATATTGTTCAGTTTGGTTGCTGACATCTAAAGTTTTAAATGCTTCGACTGTCACCTCGGTGATGGTGTTGATATCTTTGTCTGTCTCGCTTCTTATGAAGATTGTAGGATTCTTCAATTTTCACTCATCTTATGGCCAACATTATATTAAACGGCCTATTAGTATTATGTTTTACGCCGCCATTCATAACTATCTTAAATCGATATTAATTATTATTCTTCATCTTTACAGTACGGGCAGTGTTCCTTGGGGCCAATACTTTTTTTCCCGCAACGTTTACAAACGGTAAATTCGGGAATCAGGCCGCACAGGGCCAGAATAATCACGATAATACCGGTGATCACCGGCACGGCGGCTGTTTTTATTTCCGGATCATAGGTCAACAAGCCCATTATTGTCGAAAACAAACCGACACAGAGGGCGATATTTTTCATGCTCATCAGCAGGCTTCCTTTTAAATATTTGACATAATGGGGTTGGCCTCCTAAGTGGTGAAGCTCATATGCAATAAAATTCAGCATCGTTACAGATTACTTCCCGGTCTGTCAACAATCCTTGTCATTGTTTTTGCTGGCTGAATCACCAAACTGTTTAACCATATCAAATGTAATATTAGCCTGACAACATAAAGATGCTAAACAATTTCAGGTATATGGAAAACAGATAGAGGAAGGGATGAAACCCTAACTCACATATTCCAAATCCAAATAGATTACCTTATATTAATTTAACAATAAAAATTTACTGAATAAAACAATAACCACTTGATTTTATTAGAATCGAGTGGTTATTGTCTATTACTTGTTGTAATTTAGAAACTGAATATATCAGACTCATTCTTCCGTTCATTGCATAATGGAGACCTCAGGAAAACAAGAATCGGTTGCATTGACTATTGCCGGATCCGACCCATCAGGCGGGGCCGGAATTCAGGCTGATCTGAAAACATTTACATCTATTGGTGTTTACGGTGGGGCTGTTATCAGTTGTATTACTGTACAGAACACCAAAGGCGTTTTCGGGATCCACCCTGTTGAGGCTAATTGGGTCAGAAAACAGATTGACCATGTACTCAGTGATCTCAATGTCACCCATATAAAAATCGGCATGCTGGGTTCCGCCGAGGTAACAGAAAGCATTTATGAAGCTTTGAAAGATTATACAGGAGAAATAATTTATGACCCGGTACTGGAATCCAGCAGCGGCCAGAAACTGATCGAACCCGAAGGATATAATCTCATATGCAACAAGCTGCTCACACTCTGCACAGCAATAACACCCAATGTTCCTGAACTTTCAATTTTATCGGGTAAAAACTGCTCAACCCTGGATAATCTGCAAGGTGGCGCAATACATTTATTTAATCAATATAAGAAATTGCGATTAATAATTCTTACAGGCGGGCATTTTGAACCCGAGAAAGATGTTATTACTGATTTTATGCTGAAAACCCCGGGCCTTGATCAAAAAAATGATCTATTAGGGGTTTGTCATCCCAGAATTGTAAGCGGGAATACCCATGGAACCGGATGTACATTTTCTGCCGCCTTCACCGCCTACCACCTGCTTACCGGTAATGATAACACCGCATTTAATAAAGCTGTCTCTTATATGGATAAGCTCCTCAGAAAAAGTAATACCGCTGCAATCGGTCACGGTACCGGCCCCCTTATGCATCACCTGAAAATAGTGTAGTCTCCCCTACTCCATCATGCGAATATTCCCGCAGTCAGGGCATATCCAGGTCGGCCCGTTTGTCATGCCCCATTTGTTTTCATCAAGACATGAAACGCATATCTGAAAGCCGCAGGGACAGTTCCAGCAGAACGGTTGTTCCTTGCCGCAGCAATGGCATTTAAAATGTTTCCTCTGTCGTCTCCTGGATACTTTTCTTTTCATTTCATTATGCCTTCAATTCAGCGGCAAGCCAGTCGGAATAATCTTTACCACCCTTAATTATCGGCATGGCTACTATTTCCGGGACCTCGTAAGGATGCATTCCTGTAATTTCTGATTCTAACTCGTTATAGAGATCATCCCTGCTTTTTATCTGGCAGAGGTACTCGGTGGCTGAGTCCAGTTTGCCCTGCCAGTGAAAAAAACTTGTTAGGGGGCCAATTATCTGGACGCAGGCAGCCAACCTTTTTTCGAGAAGATTTTTTGCAATTTTTTCTGCATCCGATTTTTTTTCAACTGTAGTTATAACCTGTATATAATCTACCATGTCTCCTCCTGTTCTATATGATACAAATATTATCATAAATTATATCTATAATAAGCTGTACAGTCCTGACAATCCATATTAAATGTATCATTGAATTAAATTGATAGCGGGACTGGGCAATGAAATCAATTACGGTTGAATGTTATGCCGGATCGAGACCAGAGGAATATCCTCTCAACTTCTATCTCTCAGGGGAAAAAATAAATATCTCCAAGATAATCGACCGCTGGATAACCCCTGAAGACAGGTGTTTCAAGGTATTGGGAAACGATAGCAACGTATATCTTCTCAAATACAACGCAAATAAAGACTCATGGAGAATTTTGCTAAAAGAAAAACGGTGAGACAGGAGATAATCGTTATGCTTAGTTCTGAGGAACTCACTGTTCGAGACCTCTCCCAGGCCGTCGGTCTTACAGAAAAAGATATCCTGGACCATCTGGTCCATATTGAGCGTACTTTGCAGCAGCAGGGGAAAAAACTTAATGTCTCACCCTATAAATGTTTGGCTTGTGGCTTTGTTTTCACTGACCGC
>JAFDCR010000357.1 GCA_019312685.1 Deltaproteobacteria bacterium
AATTGGGAGAAGGATTGGCGATCAGTTGTTGAGAAGCGGCACATCGGTCGGAGCAAACTATGAAGAGGCTCAGGGCGCTGAGTCAAAAAAGGATTTTATTCATAAGCTCCAGGTTGCCCTGAAAGAACTTCGAGAGTCATATTACTGGTTAAAGTTACTCGATAGAACAAAGAAGTATTCAATAAATGAACTGGATGTTTTAATTGATGAAGCGTCGCATTCGCAGGCAATCCTTTCAAAGGCTGTAGTTACTTCAAAAGGAAATTCAAAGCAGTGATCTTAATTTATTATAATTAAATCTCTATTAACCATTTACCATTTACCTTTTGCCTTTTGCTTTTTGCCTTTTGCCATTTTACTTTTTACTTTTAACTTTAAGCTTTTGCCTTTTAAAATAAATATTTAGGTAGTTTTAATATGAGTACTCTTGCACAACACATTAAAAATACTCTCAAACAGAAAGATATCCTCCTCATGACCCATCTGGTTCTCGGGTATCCCTCTTTTGAGGTTAACCGGGAGGTTATCCACCAGATGGTGGATAACGGTGTCGACCTGATAGAGCTGCAGATCCCCTTTTCGGAACCTGTAGCTGACGGCCCCATGATACTAAAGGCAAACCAGGAATCAATTGCCAGGGGAGCAAAGGTTGAGGATTGCCTGGAATTCGCCGAGGAGATCTTGGCGGAATTCAATATCCCGTTCCTGTTCATGACCTATTACAACATTCTTTTTAAATACGGGGTCAATGCCTTTATCAACCGGGCCTATGACATAGATATTCAGGGATTTATTGTTCCCGACCTGCCGCCGGAGGAGGGGCAGGAATACATTAGTCTGGTAAAAAGAAGCGGCATGGCGCCGATCCAGATCTTTGCCCCCACCTCGACTGAAGAACGTATGCAACACCTGGCCCAGAATGGCGACGGCTTCATTTACTGTGTGGCCCGCCGCGGCGTTACCGGCAAAAAGACCGATTTCGACCAGGAATTCAGCGAGTATATCGGCCGCTGCCGCCGGGCGACGGATCTGCCTCTGGCCGTGGGATTCGGTATCCGCTCCAGTGAGGATGTCGAGTATCTCACCGGCAAGGCGGATATCGCCGTTATCGGAACGGAAACCATCCGTCTGGTGGATGAGAAGGGCCCTGCAGCGGTCGGCCCCTTTATCGCCTCCCTCCGTTAATAAATATTCCTCGGGTTTTTTATCAGGGTTTTACGATGGACCAGACCCCGCCGAGGCCGTTACCGAAGACATCCCCGGGATACCTGTCCTTAATGAAGCGATACAGCGGCATGCCTTTGTAGGTTGTCTGTTTGCTGCCGTCGTCTCTTGTTATGGTTGCAAAATCTTTATCCTCCAAACCCTCGGCCGGCAAAGAAGGACCGGCATAGTAAGGCGGCCAGTTGCGGGCACAGCCTTCAATGCAGCTGCTGACGTTTTTTTCGTCCCTGCTGTATGCGTAAAGCGTCATGCCGTTGCCCGCCGCCAGAAAACTTCCGAGTACTTCTTTCTGCATGATTTTGATGCCTGCTTCATTGGAGTCACTGGCATTTAGATTTACCGGAAGCAGGAAAAAGGCGGCAAGCAGTCCCGAGAAAAGCATTAAGGTGATTTTGGATAAGCAGTTTTGCATGTGTTTTGACCTCCGTAATTGACAGGGAATTATATTGTTGCTCACAATATCATGTAAGATGATCAGCTACATTTCAATAGAAAAAGCGGCTCTTAACAATTCTCAGGTATCAGATGTGTCTGTGCTGATTGAACAATGTAACTAATTTGACAGATCGCTCAGCAAAATAATGTTGAAGTCTTATAAAAAGTCCGGCTCATCATCAATGTCATCTTTAACAACCACATGTCTTTTAAGCCCTGAGGATGTCATTTCGAACGAATGTGAGAAATATTATAACCTTCAAACTTCTTAAGAAAGATCTCTCCGGCCTAAGGCCGTTCGAGATGAAAACATAAAAATAATTTAGGAAAACAATAGGAAGTTTTCCGGAAAGAACTACTGATTTTTTTACTTGTACCTCAAACAACCGGTTGAAACCCCGTTGCGTACACTTTATGGACGGTATGGTTCAGCCCAGGACGTATGGATGTTTTGCACCTTGACCTGGCGACAATTTAAAGTAATATCCCTGTTCAGGAAAAGGCAGACGCCGGTATGTGGTTCTTAATTATTCTCAGGTTTTTGAGTATTCTTGAAGATTACTGCTGAACAAAAACTGGATCCCCGCCTTCGCGGGGATGACAAACCATACGATACAGTCACTCCCGCGCAGGTGGGAGTCCAAATTATCAAAACCTGAAAATGGTTTATAGCCGCAAACCGGTATGATTATTTTTTGAACCCTGGAGAACCTTCATGGCATCGGAGATAAATAAAGAACTTGGCACCACGGAGGTGCTGTGGAACCTGGCGGACCTGTACACAGGTTATGATGATCCAAAAATTGAAGAGGATATAACCTTCTGCCGGGAAGAGGCAAAGGCAATAAACAGTGAATATGCAAACAGGGTGGCGGAGCTTGAGGCGGCAGAACTGCATACCCTGGTTGCCAGGTTTGAGTCTCTTGAAACAAGGATCGGCAAGCTGTTTACCTTTGCCTTCCTTAATTTTGCCACCCGGACCCATGACCAGAAGGTCAGCGCTTTCCTGCAGCGGATGCGTGAAATAGGCAGCTATATCGGCAAGGACACCGTTTTTTTCGAGCTTGCCTGGAATAAGGTGGAACAGGACAGGGCGGAATCGCTGCTGAAACAAGAAGTACTCGAGCATTATCGCCATCACCTGGAGATTATGCGCAAGTATGCGCCCCACCAGTTGTCGGAGATCGAGGAAAAACTGCTGCTCGAACGGGCTCCGGTCGGCAGGGGAAGCTGGACCACCCTGTTTGAAAAGGTTATGGGGCATCTGAAATTCGGCGAAAAACAGCGGACGGAAGAGGAGGTCCTCTCAGACCTCTATAATCCGGACCGGACTGTCAGGCAGACAGCAGCTGCAGATCTCACGGACGGTCTCCAGGGCCACCTCCATATTCTCACCCATATCTTCAACACCCTGCTTGCCGAAAAAATGATCAGTGACAGGCTGCGCAAGTATCCCGGCTGGATCAGTTCCATGAACCTCGGCAATGAGCTGGAGGACAACACCGTAAAAACGCTGATCGAAGCGGCGGTCAGCCGTTATGACATTCCGCAGCGCTATTACAGGGTGAAAAAACAGATGCTCGGGATTGACGAACTGCTTGACTATGACCGGTATGCCCCCCTGCCGCACCTGCCGGACAAGAAGATTTCCTGGCAGGATGGCCAAGCCATGATCCTTGAGGCCTTTGAGAAGTTTTCGCCCCGCATGGCCGGGATAGCCGGGTATTTCTTTGAACGGCAATGGATCCATGCCCCGGTGCTCGAAGGCAAGAGGGGAGGGGCCTTTGCCCATCCCTGCGTCCCGGAGGTGCATCCGTACGTTATGGTCAATTACACGGGGACCCTGCGGGACGTCTCCACCGTGGCCCATGAACTCGGGCACGGAGTGCACCAGTATCTGGCAGCGGAAAACGGCTACTATAACAGCAATACGACCCTGGTCCTGTCCGAGACCGCCTCGGTTTTTGCGGAGCTTCTGGTTTTCAATTCCCAGCTTGAACTGCTTGACAACGAGGCGGAGAGAAAGGCCTTTATCAGCCAGAAGCTTGAATCGATATTCGCCACGGTCTTCCGCCAGGTATCCATGAACCGCTTTGAGAACAAGGTGCATAATGGTAGAAGGGAGAAGGGTGAACTTGAATCCGAGGAGGTCACCGACATGTGGCTGCAGACCCAGCGGGAGATGTTCGGTGATTCGGTCACCCTGACGGACAACTACGGGGTCTGGTGGTCATACATTCCCCATTTTCTCCATACTCCGGGCTATGTCTATTCCTATGCCTTCGGCGAACTCCTGGTGCTTGCCCTGTACGCCCTGTACAAAAAGGATGCCGAGTCTTTTGTGCCGAAATATCTTGACCTGCTGGCAGCCGGCGGCAGCCGGACGCCTTACGAACTGGTGCAGCCGTTCGGGGTGAATCTTGATGATCCCGGGTTCTGGAACGACGGGTTGCAGATAATTGACGATATGTTGGGTCTGGTGGAATAGAAAGATTTAATCCTACACAGCTATTCCAGCAACAGCATGAGCCAGGTGAACATCTTCTCCGAAGTTTGATTCCTGTTCATTTCTCCCCCCCAACGAAAAACAGGATTTGTCTTCAGTACTTCTGACTACCCGGACTTTGCTCAAAACAGCCTGGGCTTGGCCGGACAACCGTCACAGGTACTGCATAACGTTTTAAGGAACAACGCTCTGTAAAATGTACTACTCAAGTAGATAAGGACACCAATCAAGCTAAAAAGGTATCTTAAATCGCATAATTATCCAAATAAAATTCATGCAATATTTATGCAGCTGGTCCTGCAATTCCTACATCGTCAATTATTTCAATGAAATAAACTGCTCTGACTTGAACGGACCAGGTCAATTGTCATGTCTGATCTGGTTAAACTACCAGTGACTTCCAGGTATATTCCAAGTCTCTGCCGCTTGTACATCCACTTTCTTTGATTATTCATTTTCGAGCCTGGCATGTTGACAATAAAATTAAGGAAAGGTTGACAATAAGTTGACAACTGTTCCGTTCATTTTTTTAGCGAAGTCTGACTAGTGATGAACTCCGGCCGGCGTTGAAGAGTGGAGGAAAAATCTCCCGGGTCGGGCCATCGGCCGTGACCGCTCCTTCATGCATTTCATGCATGACGATCGTCCGTTCGCAGAGTTCCATTACCACGTCCAGGACGTTTTTATCGATGATCTTGTTAAAAGTATTGCTATTGGGTAAATTGAATCAGGTATTGTCCGGTGATTTCACCGGTTGTTCCCCAAAAAATATCATGAGGTGATATGTGGCAGAAATAACCAGGTTCGGCATTTCCATTGATGAAAGATTGTTAAAGAAATTTGATGCCCTGATTGACGAAAAAGGCTACAGCAACCGCTCCGAGGCTATCCGCGATCTTATTCGCAACTCTCTTGTTGAAGAGGAGTGGGGCCGCGGTAATGAAGAGACGGTCGGCACGGTTTCGCTTGTCTATGATCACCATACCCGTGACCTGTCGGACAAGCTCACAGAACACCAGCATTCCCACCACAGGGAGATCATTTCCGCCCTGCATGTCCATCTGGATGCCCATCACTGTCTTGAGGTGGTGGTGATCAAGGGCAAGGCAAAGAAGATCAAGAAACTGGCTGAAGAACTGATCGGCACCAAAGGGGTCAAGCACGGTAAGCTGATGACAACCACGACGGGAAAGGGGCTTATCTGATTTCATGCAGGTATCAGAAACAATAAACAATAAAGAACTATACGATATTATTGTTCTCGGCGGCGGTCTTACCGGCTTGGCGGCAGCCCTGACCGGCGGACGTCTCGGATTCAAGACCTTACTCCTGGAAAAAGCGGTGTTCGGCGGTTGTGTCGCGGTCCTTGACACAGTTACCGAATATCCCGGCATTGAAAAAACAGACGGCTGGGAACTGACCCAGACAATAGTGAAACAGGCAGAAATGCTCGGCTGCCGCCTGCTGGATTCGACTGAGGCCGGTGATGTCCGGGAATCAGAGGACAACTCTTTTGAGGTGGTCTGCAGCAATGGGAAACGTTTTAAGGGCAGGTCAGTGATTATCGCCACCGGCGGGGAGCCGCT
Organism: Deltaproteobacteria bacterium; assembly: GCA_019312685.1. Classification (GTDB taxonomy): domain Bacteria; phylum Desulfobacterota; class Desulfobulbia; order Desulfobulbales; family BM004; genus BM004. The sequence goes on from JAFDCR010000357.1 coordinate 5,752, forward strand.
TATGCTGGAACTTGCAGACGAAGCACATTTTGCCCGGCACGGTATCCATACCTGTGTCCAGTGTTCCGGCACACGCTATAAGGGTGAAACAGTTGCCATAGCAGGGAACAACAGTTGGGCCCTGCGGGCGGCGGCCCATCTCCTCAAACTGGGATGCACGGTACTGTATATCACCGGGGACACCGAATTGTTTGGCGATGCTGGTATTGTCAATAATCTCCTGAATCATGAACAGTTTCGTTTCCTGGGCGGCTGTCATGTAACAGGGCTGTACGGCAAGGAGGACCTGGAGGAAATCCTTGTTGCCGGTTTAGCCGGGGGCAGCTTTCAGAAAATTAAGGTATCGGCAGTCTTTGTCTATCGCGGGATAAAACCGAACAGCGGTATGGTCCGGGCCCGTAAGGACAGGAAAGGCTTTCTCCAGGTCGATGAAAATTCCATGACCTCGATTCCAGGAATATTTGCTGCCGGCCGGGTTGTTCATCCCGTTCTGCCTATTGAGGTTATGGCGGGTGACGGCAGCAGGGCAACACTTGGAGCTGCGGGTTGGCTGCGGGGTGAAGCGTAACGTAAGGCAGAACAGCTAATAACAGGGTAGGCCGCTATGGCAGTGTTTACAATTGGACGGATTTTTTGTCTGGTACTTATCAGCGCTGTCTGGCTTGCTTCCGGTCCGGCCCCGGCGGCAGCTCAAGAGAACAGCCGGGAAGTGGATATGAAAGAACATGAATCAATCATTCTTTTTCTCTGCGGCGACGTAATGCCCGGCCGGGGCATCGACCAGGTCCTGGCCCATCCCAGTGATCCGGAACTCTACGAGACATACGTACGCGACGCCCGGCGTTACATGATGCTGGCCGAACAGGCCAACGGGCCGATTCACAAGCAGGTTTCCCCAGCATATATCTGGGGGGACGCCCTGAAAGTGCTCGACTCGATCAGACCAGATCTGCGGATCATCAACCTGGAGACCAGCATTACCACCAGCGACGATTACCTGCCCAAGGGCATCAACTACCGGATGCATCCCAAAAACATAGATGTTCTTACGGCTGCCGGGATCGACTGCAGTGTCCTGGCCAATAACCACGTGCTTGACTGGGGTATTGACGGCCTGGTTGAAACCCTTGCAACCCTGGAAAAGGCAGGTATCAGACAGGCGGGAGCCGGGAGAAACCGGACCAGGGCCATGACGCCGGCCGTATTTGATCTTCCCGGCAGGAACAGGGTGCTGGTCTTTGCCTACGGCTATGCAACCAGCGGGGTCCCGGATGCCTGGGCCGCAGCTGAAGAGAAACCCGGCATCAACCTGCTGCCCGATCTTTCCCAGAACACCGTCCAACAGATCCAAAAAGAGATTGCAGCCATCAGGCAGCCGGGCGATATCGTGGTTATTTCCCTCCACTGGGGCGGCAACTGGGGCTATGATATTCCCGAAAGGCAGCAACGTTTTGCCCACTTGCTGATCGAACAGGCCGGGGTGGACCTGATCCACGGTCATTCCTCCCACCACGTCAAGGGTATCGAGGTCTATCAAAACAAGCTCATCCTTTACGGCTGTGGTGATTTTATAAACGACTACGAGGGAATCAAGGGTTATGAACAGTTTCGTGACGACCTCACCCTGATGTACTTTCCCCGAATTTCCTCCTCATCCGGCCGACTGGAAGAACTCCGGCTGGTGCCGATGCAGATCAAACGCTTTCAGACGGTATATCCTGGCAGGACGGATGTCCTTTGGCTCCAGGAGGTTCTGAACCGGGAGGGGAAATCTTTGAACACCAGCGTGCGGTTAAACGACGACAACTCCCTGAATCTCAGTTGGCCGGAGGAATAAAAAATTAGGAAGCCTGAAAATAATGGCAATCAGGATCGGGACATCGGGCTGGGTATACGGCCACTGGCGGAATATTTTTTATCCGGCCGAACTGGGCCGGCAGAATTGGTTCGGCTACTATACGAAGTATTTTGACACGGTTGAAATAAACAATACCTTCTACCGGCTGCCGGACGCAGCTGTTTTTACCGGCTGGCGCAGCCAGGCTCCAGCCGGCTTTCTGTATGCGGTCAAGGCCAGCCGGTTCATCACCCACCTGAAAAAATTAAAAGATCCGGAAGAGCCGCTTTTTACATTTATCGAACATGCAGCGCTTCTTGGTGAAACGCTGGGCCCGATCCTTTATCAGCTTCCGCCGCGCTGGCGGCTCAACCTGCCGAGGTTCGAGAATTTTTTGAAACTGTTGCCCCAGAATTGTCAGCATGTTGTCGAATTCCGCGACCCAAGCTGGCTGGTTGATGAGACCTTCAGTCTCATGGAAAATTACCGGGTTTCCCACTGCCTCCATGATATGAAACCCTTGCAGGTGCCTTTCAGGATAACCTCTTCACCGGTTTATATCAGGCTGCACGGCGGACCGGACCACGGCGGCAACTATTCAGCCATGGAACTGGAAGGCCTGGCAGGCCGCATCCAAGAATGGCATGGGCAGGGCTTTGATGTCTTTGTCTACTTCAATAACGATATCAATGGATTTGCGCTGAAAAACGCGCAGGAGCTTAAAAAACTGCTGCATATAACCTAGCTGGTTGGAAGGAAATAGTGGCAGGGAGACGGGGCTTAATGTTCTTTACCGGAACCCATTTGCTGCGATGTAATGGAAACCCACCCCATTTTGACTACCACAAAGTAGCACAGAATAAACTTGACAATTATAAAGAAATTTTATATTTCTGCTGACGTTTTGTCTGACAAGGGTAGATACTTTTTATTATTTCTATGTGGGTGCCGTCACGGAATTTTATTCTGTTCTCATACCGGCTGATAAAATTTTGAGGAATTAATGAGGACAAACACCCATAAATAGCTTCTGGGCAAGGAATAACAAAATGAGAAAACGTTTTCTGGTTTTTGTTTCAGTCTTACTCTCTTTGGGGATTTCAGCTATATGCAGCGCCGGGCATCAGGATGTCTACAAGAGCGTATATATTGCGAGATTAACCGCGGACCAGTTTCTTTCCGTTAA